>JAIEPG010000008.1 GCA_019749895.1 Candidatus Babeliales bacterium
TCAAGTTTTGCTTTTTTGTGTTTTATCGTCGACCATTTAGAATGTCCAGACATACTCACTCCTCAACAAATTATGGCGTACATGCCTTACTCTAGTTCAAAAAATAATGTAAAAACGAGCTACTTAATGTAGCTTTTTTGCGTTTATTTGTCGATTACACTCAACAAAATTAGGAAAGGATCCCGGCTCCGTAATGCTTTTCTGGTTTTTTTAATGAGTCAATCTCATCAAGCGAAAGTGCTGTTGCCTTGGCCACTATTTCAGTATCAAGACCCTGGTCAAGTAGCCGTTTTGCTATTTCTCGCTGAGCTTCTGCACGTCCTTTGTACTCAGCTTTTTTTGCGTACTCTGCTGCATTCATGGCAAGGTCGGCATTAATTTCTGCTGCCTGGGTATCGAGAAGCCTCTTTTCATACAGTGCTTGTTCGTAAGCAGACAATGTCATGTGATTAAGAAGCTGACAGGCTTCCTCAAATTCGCCTTGTTTAAGCGGCTCTGGAATGTGATCATAGGAACCAATTTTCTTGAGCAGAAATAACCATCTGTCTTCGTGAGTTACCAGCTCATGCTCTGCTTTGACAAACTTGGGAAGCTCAACAAAGACAAATGACAAATCATCAAGATCATGCTCAAAAGTCTTTGCATCAGTAAGATGATGAATAGATTTGTAACCAATTTTTTCGGGGAATACTTCAAATTGTTTGGTTATAGCAACCACAGTGACCGGGTCCAAGTCATCGTAAGGCATCGCTCTGCCCAACTGACTCGCATATGTTTTTGCACCGTAGTACACAATGCGTTTACTAAACGACCTCATCCAGGCATTTTGCATTTCAATGATAAATTTGCGACCTGCCTTGTCTGTACAAAAAACGTCCAGAATATTTTCTTTTTTATCAAGGTTTGCGGGAGTTTGTTCATTATTCAAAAATTGAATGGTTTCAATACACCGATCACCGGTGTATTCCAACATCGCATTAAGAAACGAAATAGTCACCCCCTTGTGATCTTCCGAACCAAACAACCGTTTAAACGCTAGATCAATTTTGGGATCAAGAAATTTCATGCTTTTTCCTTATAACAATTTTCTTTCATTTTATAGCATTTTGACAAAAGTTGCAAAATAGTACAAATGGCAATAAAATTGAAAAATACTTTTAAAAAAGCTTTTACGAAAGGAGGCCTCTCATAAATAATTGATCGTAGTTTTTTCAAAATACCGGCAATTTCATAGCATAAAAAAGGAGAATTTTTATTATGATGATGCTCAAAAAAACCTATCTGGCCGAACTCGTTGGCACATTTTTTCTGACCTTTGCCGTGTGCCTCACCGGCAACCCTCTGGCAATTGGTCTTATCTTAACCGCCATGATTTACATTGGCAAAAACGCCTCCGGCGCACACTTTAACCCTGCAATTACCTTGGCTGCGTGGTTTAAAGGCAAATTCAAAAATGAAGATCTTTGCTGGTACCTAGCCTCACAAACCATTGGCGCGTTTCTTGCTTGCGTGCTCTTTTTTGTTTTGTCACACAATACCTACTCCCCACACCCGCTCGACACTATAAAACTCTGGGAAGCTCTTTTAATTGAAGCACTCTTTTCATTTATTTTAGTCAGCGTGTGGCTCACACTCGATGCCGACAAAACAAAAGGCGGCAACACCGACGGCCTTATTATTGGCTTAACGCTTACCGCTATTCTTTTCTGCGCTGGCGAACTGACCGGCAGCACCTTTAACCCTGCAACAGGCGTTGGCGCATTGCTGCTTACTCTTATAAAAACAGGCCCAAGCTCACTCATGCATCTGGTTACGTATTTGGTTGGTCCACTTCTTGGCGCACTTCTTGCCACACTCTTTCAAAAAAAAATTAGCTAAAAAAACATTTCAAAAAACAAAAGGGTCGCTTGTAAAAAAGCGACCCTTTTGTTTTTTCACAAAAAAATATTCTAAACAAGTACTGCAGGTAAAAATGGCGTTATGTATGACCAGTAATACATAACTACCGTAACTGCAAAAGTAGCAAACACCGGCACTTTAATCCATTTAAACCCAAACAACACATGCGCACTTTGAACAAGCGCCAACACAAGCAACGCTGGGTAAATCAACGAAATGACCGGCATGGTAACTTTCATAATGCCGCTAAAGCCCAAGTTGGACATAATTGTTGAAATAGTAATGGTGGTAATCAATGCAACACGATAACTGAGCTTGCCTGCAAACACCTCTTTTTGTAAGTAGGTTGCAAACACAACGGTAAGCGCAACCGCGGTAGCAAAGCACGAAATTGCAACAGTAATATTTGGCAACACACCACCAACATTACCCAAAATGATGCGAGACAATTCACTAAAAATGTCGCCGTCGGCAACGTTGGCAATTTGAGCGCCGTTAAATGCTGCAACCAAACAAAAACCGGTATACACCAAGCCAATCAAAAATGCACCTACCAAGCCTGAAAGCAAGCCCATAATTGCAAGCTTTTTGTAATCAAGCGCGCCATCAATACCTTTGCGCAAGCCCGACAATATTAAGCCTGAAAAGAAAATAACGGCCAACAAGTCGCCCGTTGCATAGCCAGTGGTCAAGCCAGTAAAGAAGCTGTCTAAAATTGGTGCGGTAGCAGGAAGCAACTCGTGCGGGTTAAGCAAGCCTTTGATAATTACAATCAACAACAAACCAACTTTAATCGGTCCCAAAAAGGTACCAAGAATGTCGATAACCTTGCTTTGCTTTACCGTTGCGCAAAAGATCAATGCACCTGAAACAAGTGAAAAATAAAAAATGCTGAACCATGGTAAGTACAACTTAACCGCCGCATGGGCAACGGTAATGGTCCGTGGTGTTAATGCAAAAGGTCCAATCAAAACCATGCACACTAACGCGATGAGCGAAGCTGGAATTCTACCCAAGCTGCCCAATAATTTTTTATACTGCCCGTCGCACAACATGGTGGCAACCAAGCCAATGAGTGGAACAAATACCGCAGTTACTACAAAGCCGGCCAACGCAAACCAAACATTGCTACCAAAGTCTCGGCCAAGAACCAACGGATAAATAACGTTTCCTGCACCAAACAACATAGCGAATATGGCAAAGCCAACAGAAATTATGTTAGAAAAATTCATAGCGCATCCTTAATGTGCTTTCTTCAAAAAAAAATATGATAACAAAAATGAGGAAATTTATGGTCGAATTTGTGTTAGGCCGCAAGGCCCAGATACGAAATATACGCGTGGGCGCGCAGCACAATCGTCGAGGTACACGAGGCGACAATGGCAATGATGGCCATAATGTCGGCAATAGTGGTAATAATGGAATTGACGTGAATAAAGGTTTGTCCGTTATTCAACTGACTCGGCAAAGCGCTTCCAATAACCTCCGGGCAAAAAGCATTCATGCTTCCTCCTCACAAAAACCTCGATGAATAATAAAACCAACGCATGTTGGGCGCCGCTGGACCTTTCCAGCGAAAAATAAACTGTTTTATTGTACCGCAACAGGCTATTATTTGCAACTATAGAATTTCTGGCACGCGCTTATGGCAGCCTACAGGCAAAGAAAGAGAGTCGACGACTGGTTGATTGACTCTCTTTCTTTGGAAAAAAACTAGCGTTTTTTAGGCCAAATCATGGTCAGCACCACGACCACAAAAATAAAGCCTTGATAATGCAAATGCGGCATAATAGCAATGCTGGAAACACCGGCCAGCGAGCTTGCCAGCAAAAGCTGGGGCGCGTACGGTAATATGCCCTGGCAGATGCATGAAAAAATATCAATCAAGCAGGCGGTGCGTTTGGCCGTCACACCAAATTGATGTGCAATGCGTTTGGCAACTGGGCCGGTAACCAAAATAGCAACGGTGTTAATAGCAACGGCCGCGTTGACCAAAAAGACCAACATGGCCATGGCAAACTCTGCACCGCGAGAACTTTTTATGTGCTTGCTAAAACGTTCGAGCAAATACGCAATACCGCCGTTGTGCTCAACAATGTGCGAAAGCCCGGCAACCAGCAGCGACAAAATAAGCACTTCGTGAATCCCGCCCTGGTCTTTAGAAAAGCCTTCCACCAGCAACGCACTACCGCGCAAAAATGAAAAGGCACCAAGCCACCAGCCAATGCCCAGTGCAGCAATAATCCCGCCCACCAGCACCGCCAACACATCAATGCCGGCCAGTGCCAAAGCAAAAATAATCACGTACGGCAGGACTTTTACAAAGTCAATCATCTGCAAACTGTGCTGCGCAAATGCAGCGGCAACATGCACACTCGAGCTGTTGATAAATGTTAAGACTACCAGCGTCAGCGCTGCAGCAGGCAGTACCAACCAAACATTTTCTTTAAATTTATCGATCATGCGCGCGCCGGTTGTTTGCGTTGCGGCAATGGTGGTATCTGAAATAATGGACAAATTATCACCCAACATTGCGCCACCAACCACCAGGCCAGCCATGAGCGCTGGCTCCACGCCAACCGTTTGCGCAATGCCAATACCAATTGGCAAGAAAGCAGCAATAGTGCCCATCGACGTACCAATTGCAACAGCAAACAGGCTGACGGTTACAAACAAACCAGGCAGCAAAAAGCCACTCGGAATTAAAAATAGTCCAATGCGCACTGCTGCGTCAATACCGCCGATATCTTTTAAAATGTACGAAAAGATCGAGGTAAAGATATAAATGTAGCACATGGTTACCACGGTCGGCCGAGCACTGCCTTCCACAAACAGCTGAATTTTTTCGTTCAAGCTCTTTTTTTGTGGAAAGATACAAAACGAGTAAATCAGGGCAACCGCGCACGAAAAGATCGGCGAAAGTTGCAGCGAGAAACAAAAAGTTGAGAGTAAGAAAAGACCAACAAACACCATAAATGGCGTTAGCTGAAACCAACCGCGTTGAACAGTCTTTGCATTCATAAAGAGTCCTTATTTATATTTAAGGAGTTATTAAAAAATTACGAAAAAAGAATTGTTTTGTGCGAATAAAAAAAGTTATGCCCCAAAGCGAGGCATCATGATCATAGCAAAGAATGCTGTGAGAAAGAATGGATGAGAATAAGTTGTGGCAAGAATAGCTGATTTACTGAACTCGATATCTTTCTTGGTTTGGAACATGGTACTGCTTTTAAACGTACCATGTTCACATAATTTTGCAAGGAACTACCAATCAAACTTCCGTGCTTTTTCAAGATCAGCCAGAGTCAATGGTCGCTCGTACAATTCGTCCACCGTATTTAAAAGATTTTTACGGATATATTCATAGCAAAACCGTATACCCTCTCTTGAATTAAAGAGCTGGTCCTCGCTAATAAAGCCAGCCATTTTGCCAGCGTGCTCTAACCTACGACCATGCACCTCCCATGCCCTCCTCAAATATGCTCTTTCTTCAACGGTCAATTCTTTACCCATTCGATTCAATTCTTCTCTTAGTTCGTCGGGCGGCAAATCAGCAGCCATTTTCTTAAGTATTTCTTGGCAAACTTGGCGCGCTGTGGTAATTTCTTGCGCTTCTTCGTCTTTTTTATTATAAAAATAATAAATCAAACCGCCAGCAACCACCACTACAACAACCACGCCGGCAACAATCAGCAACGTTCTTTTGTTGCTCTGCTCAACTTCAAGCTCAGCACTTTCAACACGCGCAGCCTGGTCAACAGCTCGCTGTGCCAAGTCTAGTATTTCTAGATCAGACAAGTTATTTCGCTGCGCATGTGCAATAAGCGTTTCAATATCTTTTTGCACGACTAAAACTGATTGAGTTGTAGCATTGCAAACCGCTTGCTGCATTCCCCAACCAAGCACCAAAACTGAACTAAATAATAATTTTTTCATTATTTTGCTTTCTCAATTTCAGAAACCATATCCGCGTCTCGGTATTCCCTGACCCAGTCAGAAATATTTAAACTACCACTCGCCACCTGTTCCAACAAATCCGGGTTGCGCAGACGGCCCCTTGCTTCTTCTTCCAATCGAGCCCATGTCCTATCAAAAAGCGCCCTTTCTTCTTGTGGCATTTTATCTCTTCGTCGCAACTCAGCAAGAAAAAGCTCTTCTCGCTCAGCACTTGAACCGGGCGCTCTACCGGCATACCACCGCACTAATCTGGCAGCTTGTAGCGCCGTAGTAATTGGAGCAGAAGGCGCAAACCGTAAAAGCTCATCAGCATAAAAATCAACCGCTTTTGGTGTCAAAGACTCATGACGCGCCTCAAGCACAAATCCTTCAAATGGAGCAGACGCTCTTCCTTTTGCCAATAGTTCTGCACGCATTTGTCGCAAGCCAAATCCTAAATATGCACAGTCTTGTTTGCTCAGATGAAGCGTAAGTACAGGATCGGCAATAATCTCTTCTAACTCATCAAGTTTATCTACGGTCAAAACAGAATGTGATGGAACATTCAAACGCTTGTGCAATTCTCTTGCTACCTCTTCTGCTGTAGCAAGATCTTCGTTAGTGCCACCGCCTTGGCCACCCCCGCCCTGCTCATCTGCTTTCTTTTTCTTATAAAAATGATACGCAACACCAGCAACAACCACCACTACAACAACTACGCCAGCAACAATCAACAAAGTTCTTTTGTTGCTCTGCTCAACCTCAAGCTCAGCGCTTTCGACGTGTGCTGCTTGATCAATAGACTCTTTGGCCAATTTTAACGTTTGCTCGGCAGAAAGATTATTTCGCTGCGCGTGCGCAATAAGCGTTTCAACGTCCGCTTGAACATTTAAAGCTGGCTGAGTTGCGAACGCGCACGCTGCTTGCTGCATTCCCAAGCCAAACGCCAAAACAGACGCGATCAATAACTTTTGCATAATGTAACTTTCTTGGTTTAAAACTTATACAAACACTCAGTAATGGTTTGCCAAAATTTCATTCATTTGTGCCAATGTTAAAGGCTCAACGCATGACTTTTCAACTTCTTCTCGCAAAAGTCTTCGTCGTTCTTGTATTTCTTGTTGAGACCAATAAGCATTTGGCAAATTTTTTTCATCAAGATTACGGGCTGCATACGTTGCCGCAGCGGCTTGACGACGCGCTTGGTAAAAACCTCTCAAAAAATAGGCTGTTTGCTCAGCGTTAACACCAGGCTTTCTTCGTAAATCTTCTATAATTGCCTCAGACTCTTGTTCTGATGCAACTCCCTCAAGCTTGGTAAATGCCTCGAGCGCAAGGTCGCGGGCTGGCGCATGCTTGCTACTCTTACCAACATGGCGCAACGAGTGCTGCAGGTCAGCCTTGCTCATTGGTTGTTTGTACGACTGCTCTACAAGCTGCACTATGTTTTGCACAAAATGGCGCTGACAAGCAAGTGGCCTATTTTCTTCTGTCAATTTTTGTGACACGTGAGCATCATGATTACTCTGGTCCAAAGCTCTCATAAAATGAGCCCGGTCAAACTCAGACAATTGTTCAGTATAATGCCCAACAATAATATCAAAATTTTCTTCTGGTATCGCACGTTCAATCTCATCGGGCATCACAAAAATAATATCGTGCGCTGCTTTAAGCGTGGCAGACTTATCGCCTTTTTCAGATTCTTCACCCCCACCCTGCTCATTTTTAGACTGTTGCTTGTAAAAATAATAAGCAACACCAGCTACAACAATCACTACAACAACTACGCCGGCCACAATCAACAAGGTTCTTTTGTTGCTGCCCTCAACTTCAAGCTCAGCACTTTCTATGTGTGCCGCCTGGTGGATAGACTCTTGAGCTAACTTCAAGGTTTGTTCAGCAGAAAGATTATTTCGCTGCGCGTACGCAATAAGCGTTTCAACATCCGTTTGAACATCTAAAGATTGCTGATCAACAGTCAGACATTTTGCTGACTGCATGCCAAAGCCAAGTAGCAAAACTAAACAGAGTACTAATTTTTTCATTATCGTGCTTTCTCTAGTTGGCTAAGGGCCTGATTTTGTAATCAGGCCCCACAACATTATTAACAGTGCAAGAAACTATCGCGATTGTTTCGCTCTTCCGCGCGCAGCTTGTTCTTTTATTTCAGCAAGCTCTTCAGGAGTAAAACCTTTTTTGTAAGATTCATCAATCCCTTTTAACAAGCTTTCTCGGAAGTATTGTTTAACAAATTCTTTTGCATCTCTTGGCGTACGAAGTTTTCCACTCAGTCCAGCTCTCAAAACAGCGCCCTGACAATCTCCTACTACTTTCTCACACGCTCTCAAAAAATGAGCAACTTCTTCATCGCTCAAGTCTTCTCTTTTTTGCAGTGTTTCAAGTTCTTTCTCAAATTCTTCAACACTATCCATAGAATCAAGATCCATAGAATCAAGCTTCTTCAACATTTCTTCGGCAGCTTGCCGCGCTGTCGTAATTTTTTTGTTCTTGTTGTAATAATAATAAGCAACGCCAGCAACAACTACCACTACAACAACTACGCCGGCAATAATCAGCATCTTTTGTTTATTGTCTTGCTTGACCTCAACATTAAAATCATCAAAGTGCGCTGCTTGGTCGATAGACTCTTGAGCCAATTTCAGTGTTTGAGCAGCAGAAAGATTGTTTTGTTGCGCATACGCAATAAGCGCTTCAACGTCAGCTTGAACATAGTTGGTTGCCGTTGTGCATGCTGCGTGCTGCACGCCCAAGCCAAACACTAAAACAGATGTCAGCAATAATTTTTTCATGATTTCACTTTCGCTTGTTTAATTTTCCCAATAAAAAAAGGGGCATTCCTAAGAACGCCCCTTTTTACTAAAACTTAAGAGTAAGAGTAATACTTACTTAGTTTTAAAATCAGCTTATTCAGCTTTTTTAGCATTTGCTTTTACGAAGTCAGCAACAGCTTTTTCTTGAGCTTTTGCGAAAGCATTTGCTTGAAGATTCTTAACAACAAATGCAGCAACGAACTTGTTTGCATCAACATTTTTGTCAGCAGCTTCTTCTCTCAAACCTTTAACGATTTCATTGATCGCAGCTTTTTGGCTGTCTTCTTTAACATCTTTCAAGATTTTTTCAATTTCTTTGTCAAGAGCTTCAGCGTCTTTTGCGCCTTTAGCTGCAGATGCAACTTTTTCAGCCAATTTTACAGTCGCGTCTTTTTTGTACACGCTGTAACCTTTAGCGATCAAACCAGCAACAACAACTGTTGCCAAGGTAGCGCCTGCGCCAATAGCAAGGTACTTGTTACGTACTTTGGTATTAACTACTGCTTCATCATTCAAAGCAGCTTCTGCAATAAGAAGTTCAACAGCTGAAACGCCTTCTGCTTGTGCAAGTTTTACAAGAGCATCAACGTTAGTTGCTGAAACATTACCAACAAGACCAAGGGACAATGAAAGAACCAATGCTTTCTTCATCATAGTGATCATTCCTTCGGAAAAAAAGAGATTATACTTAAACACCAAAACATCTATTTCAAGAAACGTTACGTACAACGCCTTATACCTCATGAGTGGAGAGAATGTAGTAAAAAACAAAGCACAAGTCAACAAAAAAACAAGAAAAAGCTTATTCTGTTAAACTTTTTTGCTCTTCAAATGTCTCGCCAAACAATTTTCGTTTGAGCGAAATAATTTTTCGTGAAGCAATTTGTCGTCCACGAGAGGTTTTTTGCAATAAACCCAAGCGAATCAAGTATGGTTCACAAAAATCTTCGAGTGTGTCTTTGTCCTCTCCCGTAATTGCAGCTAATGTCTCAATACCAACCGGCCCTCCTTCGAAATCTTTAATAATATGAATCAAAACTTTACGATCAAGTTTTGTTAAACCATCTTCATCAATATCTAAAAATTGTAACGCTTGGTTTACTACCGCGGTATCGATAATTTTATAATTATGCACTTGTGCAAAATCACGCACGCGGCGCAAAATTCTTTTTACCACCCGCGGCGTACCTCGCCCGCGCTGGCCAATAGTCAACGCCGCTGCCGCTTCAATAGGCATGCCCAAAAACGTAGCATTCTTGTCTACAATAGCTGCCAACTCTGCTGGCTCGTAAAAATCGATACGCTCTACAATACCAAAGCGCGTTTGCAACGGGCCAGAAAGCGCACCAGTCTTGGTTGTAGCGCCAATCAGCGTAAAAGGATTAATCGGTAAACGAATTGATTTAGCACCGGCACCTTGGCCAATAATCACATCAACACAAAAGTTTTCCATGGCGCTATACAAAATTTCTTCCACATTTTTTGGCAGGCGATGAATTTCATCAATAAAAAGAACGGCCTTTGGTTCAAGGCTTGAAATAATAGCCACTAAATCGCCCGTTCGTTCAATCACGGGCGCACTAGTAACTCTAAAATCAACATCAAGTTCTTTGGCAATAACGCGCGCCAAGGTTGTTTTACCCAAACCGGGAGGGCCAAAAATAAGAAGATGGTCCAAATGCTCGTTACGCATCTTTGCCGCTTTGACATACACATTTAACTTTTCTTTAATTACTGACTGACCAAGATAGTCGTCAAATGTTGACGGCTCAAAAGTAAATAGCTTATCTTCAGCTATTTCTTGTAAACTGAGTAATTCTACTGGCGCTTCAAGACTCATGGCTCTCCATCCGCTTCTTAACAGATTGTCCAAAATAATTTAAGATGGTAGCAAAATTATTACAATCAAGAAAGTTTTTGAAAAAAATTTTTTGCGGCCGAAACGTATCACTCAAAAAGGAGCTAAAAAGTGAATATAATAATAAAGAATATTATGGCAGGAACACTCTGCCATTTTTCTTTACACGCAACAGCACCACAAGGAGTTTTTATGCGCTTAAACAATCCACCAGCATCAATTGAACAGTTTCACGAAATTGCCGTAAAGTTTAATGAGAATCTTGTTGATTTGTACAACAACCTGGCAACACCTGAACGCATTATGTTGTATTATTTGTGGCGAGCAAGCCTACCAGGCAACCGCATAGCCACCGACCAACTGCACCGACACGGCATTCAGATTATGGATCTATTTAAAACAATCGAAAATAATCGCACAAAGCTTGCTCAAGCTTCGGCCCAAGATTTAGGCTGCGATCCGGACCAATTTATTAAAGATGCTCAAACGTATCTCATTTATTTGTGGAGCAACCACGGCCAATATTTTTTACGCGAGCATCGGGACGAAAAGCGCACACCACAAACAATCGGCCTTGCAACACTCACACCAGAAACACTTACCAACGCACTCAGCCTTATCGGCATTGAAAATGCTCAAACAAAAATTACTGAGCTACAACAAACACTCTTTGATGCCAGTTTTGAACCAACCTGTACCATTCCCAACAGCATTGAACAAAGTGCGGTCAATATGTACGCGCCAAACTTTACCGAGCAAGACTACCAACAACTCACCGCACACGAACGTAATAAACTTAATGCCTATTTTGATTGCGACACCAGCAACAATGTACGCACGCCGCGCATGACGCCCTACGCCGTGCAAGGCCGGTATGGCAAAGAGCTGGGCGTTGCGCAGCACTGGCTCAAACTGGCTCATGAGCACGCACTCAAAAACCCTACTCATTTTGATAACCACTTTGCAAAAAGTTTGGAATATTTGGTGGGGCACCTGGAAGAAGGCGACGAAGAGCTCTTCAAGCTCCATTCAATAGAATGGCTCAAAAGCAACAGCGCACTGGACTACAACTTTGGTTTCATTGAAACCTATAACGACCCCAAATCGCAACGCGGGCATTTTCAGGCAGAAGCAACTATTAAAGCGGTCGACATAAAAAAACTTAATGCTATCTTGCCCAGCATTGAACGCGACATGCCGCTTCCACCAACCTTTAAGCGTGATGTACTGGACAAAGGTGCTGCCTGCATTCCTAATGCTTCAATCAACAATAAAGTATTTGGCACCGGCGGGCTTGGGCCAATGTTTATCACCGCTGCTTATTGCCTACCCAACGATGAAGATATTCGCTCAACGTACGGCTCTAAACAAATTATTTACCCGGCAGAAAAAGGGCTAGAAACAATGCTCAACGCAGACCTTTCTCGTCGACTTTTTAACCTGAAAGACGAAGCCGACTGGCTAGCAAAGCACGACCCCAACAATGAGTTGGCACAAGATATTTGGAATGTGCAATGCATTTTGCACGAAACAATTGGCCACGGTAGCGGTAGGCTTGCAACGCATACTTTTGTTGATGGTGAAAAACTTTTAATTGGCGGGCAAACCTATAATGTTGGCGACACCATTGCGGTCACCAACAAAAACGTCAGTGAATTTTTGTCGGGCTACGAAAGCACTATTGAAGAGCTGCGCGCAGAAATTAACGCGCTTTACATCAGTATCAATCATTTACCAGCACTTAAAGCCGCTGGCTTGCTGACCGCGTGGGAAGGCAAATTGACCAACGACGAAATGATTAACCAACTTATTTTAGGCATGGCTAAAACGGGCCTGCGCCGCTATTTGCAACAAAACGAAACGGCAACTGAAATTTCTGGCGACCATGCGCGCGCCAACTGCACAATCATGTACTATTTAATTGATGCCGGCGCACTTGAACTGGTTGAAGAAAAGGTTGAGGTTAACGGCAAACAGCACACGGTGGTGGGCTTGCGCGTTGCCGACTTGGCAAAAACGTATGCCAAAATTACCCAGCTCATGCAGCTGGTGCAACATATTAAATCAACCGGCGACGGCTTGGCTGCACGCGATTTGGTTGAAACGTATGGCCGTCCGCTACGCCATCCTGAATATCTGAAAGCATTAAAAGAAAACAAGCAAGCAATTGTGGGGCACTTAAAAGCTACTGCTGTCCTCTCTCCACACTTGAGCCCAGTTTTTGATGATAACAACACGGTTATTGATATTAAAGCCGAATGGCCAAACAATGCGTTTGAACAAATTAAACACTACGCACAGCTTGAGCTTTCAACGGTTTAAGTTCTGATTTTTCTTGTCATTTTGCAAAAATCAGGTACAATTTTGGTGGGTTGCTAGCTCAATGGTAGAGCAACAGACTCTTAATCTGCAGGTTCAGGGTTCGAGTCCCTGGCGACCCACTCTGCCTACGCCCTTCGTGGCTACGGCAGACAGGCATCCTTCTTAAATGATTTATATATAAAAAGAACTGCCTAGAAACCCCTGCAAGAGTGGCGAAACTGGTAGACGCGCTGGCCTTAGGAGCCAGTCCTCGAGAGAGGGTGGGGGTTCGAGTCCCCCCTCTTGCACTCCGTCTTCGCCAAGGCTACGACGGGACAGGCACCCTACGCCCTCCAGCTCATCCGTCGAATGTCTCGAAGAACACTTTCCCGTTCGCCCTGCCTGTGCACCATAGACTTGGCAACGGTGCAAGCCTGTCGAAGGGGCAACTTTCTCATCATATTATATTTAACACTTGACCACTTTGTGGAATCGTGCGCTATACTGAAAAACATTAAGTAGTTTTTCTGCGCCTATCTTGTTAAAAAGGAGAAAGCATGGATAGTAGCACGATAAAAAATAGTTTCGACCAGAAATTAGACCCACTTAAGGAATCTTTAAAAAAGAAACCTTTGCCGAGTTTAAATTTTTCTGCGCATCAAATTTCGTCACATTTGCTCAAACTCACCATTGACGTTCATCCGCAGGTTACCGAATGTCTTTATGACCAAACTATAGAACTGTTCAAAGGGAAAAATTTGGACGGTTTCGACAAAGCAGAGATTCCATCGGCCTACGTTGAAGAGTCATTCAAAAACGAGATTAACAAAAAGATAAAGAACTATCTCTTTAAACATCTCATTATTGATCACTTAATGACTGAAATTTTGGCACGCAAAATTTTAATGGCCAACTATCCGCGCCTCAACAAAATAACCTTCAACCCAGACCATTCAATCTCATTTGTTTTTGATATTTCAATTGCCGACCCCATACCTTTTAAAGAATGGAAACACTTTTCATTCAAATCGCCCAAACGCAAAAAATACAAAGATTTGGACAAGCAAGTCGTACAATTTATGGACAAAGAAACTATATCTGAGCGCAAACAAAATCATTCGTTAATTGAAGAAGGAGATTGGGTTTGTTTTCAGACAACACTTTTTAACAAAAAAAATGAGCAAGTTTCTAAAAACTTAGTCAGTACTTTTTGGATAAAAATAAAAACCCATGAAGTGTGCGATCCACTGGGTACCCTCTTTTTAGGTAAAAACATCAACGATTCTTTTATAACCAACCATCTAGAAATTGACGATTCAATTAACGATTATGAAAACTACCGCTATGACTTTTTAGTCAAAATCAATTCAATTATCAAAGGCACCAATCTTTCGCTAGATTGTTTTAAAAGCGCTTTCAAGCTTAAAAACAAAACGGAAATTCACAATAAATTGATGGAAGTCTTTTCGTACCGCAACGACCAGTCACAACGCAAATCGATTATTGAAGAAATTTTCCATCTCTTTTTGACCAAACATCGTTTTGAAATTCCTAAGCATCTCATTTTGCGCCGACAAGAAGATATCTTGCTCTCGCTTACCCAACAGCCCGACTATCAGGTCTATAAAGCCCAAAAAGACTTTGGTGACCATATTGAACAGCTAGCCGAAAAACAGCTCAAAGAAGAGATTTTGGTCGACCAAATTGCCTACAATGAAAACATTAAAATTGAACTGAAAGATATGCAACACTACCTCCACCTTTTTAACTCAAAACGACTACGCGAATTTGTCTATTTTAAGCCACTAATCGAGAAAATTGATATTGTAAACACTCCCATAAATACGGGTCTGCTAGCCCAAACGGTTATGCGCGAAAAAACGCTCAACCACATTATTCATGTCCTCACCCACTGACAGGCATAAAATGCCCTGATTTTCAAGATTATTCCTAGCTTGCACTTCATGCATTTATCAGCTACAATGAGACAGGTGATTGAAGCAATATTTTCACATTGTAACAATCGTAACAAAAAAATGATCATCGCTAGGAGCAATCGTGTCAATAACTTATAGACCAAGCAACAAAAAACGTAAAAGAAAGCATGGCTTTCGTAAGCGTATGGCAACTTCCAAAGGCCGCGATGTTTTGAACCGTCGCCGAGCTAAAGGGCGCAAACGCCTTGCCGTTTAAAGATTTTAAGGGCCGCAAGGCCCTTTTTTCATGACTGTTTTCAAAATTATGAAGATTCCCCACAAAATGTTCTCGTTTCAAAAAAAAGAAATTGATGCTGCCTTTGCAAAAGCCCGAATCGCGGGTAGATGCAACGGACTCAAACTTTTGCAAACCGCCATGCCAATTGAACCAGGCAGCGGCAAGCTCTTAATTATTGTGCCGGGAAAAACTGGCAAAGCACACGACCGCAACCTGGTCCGCCGGCGCCTTAAAAGTATCTTTTATGAAGAAGGTCTGTACCAAAAGCCAGTCCACGGAATTTTATTGGTTTACAAGCCAGCGTTGGACCTCAGCTTTGACCAGCTCAAAGATTTCTTGGTGAAATGCTATTCATGAAGCTGCACCATCGTTTTATTATTGCCTTTTTCGATCTAATCCGCCCTTTTTTTGGGTACATGAACGTCTGCTGCATTTATCCCTTTTCGTGCTCAGACTATGCCAAACTCACGCTCCAAGAAACATTCTTTCCTATCGCACTAATCAAAATTACCCTGCGCGTGCTCAGCTGCAATCCGCTGACGGCACTGGCATTGCGCCTTTTCAGTCGCTTTAACTAAAACTATTGCTGCGCAAAAGCACAAACGCCTATCCTTGAGGTAAATTAAATTTTGTTACCAAAGGAGTGTGCGCATGAAACGCTTAATACTTTTTTTGTTGTGTTTTCAAGCATCGATCATTTCCTGGGGGCCAGCAGCGCACGGCGCTGCCACCAACCCACTCGATCAGCTTAAAAGTGGCTTAACTGCACTTAAAAGTAAGTTGGGGCAATTGGGGGGTAGTTTGGCAAAGCTGGCCAAAAAATCAGCTCTTCATGCTGCGGCAAAAGCAGAAGAAGCAGCTAGAATTGCAGAAACAGCTGCTGCTGCAGACGCAATTCTCACCGCTGCTGCAACCGAAGAAACCAATAGAATTGCAGCTGAAGCTGCTTTAAACAACGTAATAGTCAATGCCTTTGCACAAAAATCTGAACAAGATCGCTTACAAGAATTTGTTGATACGCTTGATTTTGCAGATGCTCTATCATCGTATGGCAAAGAAGACTTTCGAACTTTCTACCTACTGCAAGGTATGATTGATTACATGACATCAAATCCTGCAGTAGTAAATACTATAATTAGTAGCCGAACATATAGTCATGATGAAGAGGTACGAATCAGTGCTGATGGATTAAATAAAATCACATATTCTCTCCTTAAAACAGCTTTAGAAAATCGACGCAACACTATATTTGAACCTGCTTGCGATAACAGCATAAAAACAGTTTTAACCAACAATCTTTTAAGTCTTTCTACTTTCGACAAATACCTCACTATAAACCGAAGCAACGTAACAAGTTGGTCAGCATTTTCAAATGACATGTTAAGAGAAATAAAACCGACAGACCAAAACAAGCTAGTAGAAAGATTTTTTAAACAACGAGAACACTTAATTAATGATGCAATCAAATCAAGTTTGGCAAAAGAACGAGTAAAAACAATAACCGCTCTTTTTGCGCTTTTAAAGGTTATTCATACTGAGGCTGGTTATGCAAAAATTCAAGTAAAAAAAGATGGCTTAGTTCGAAACATTTTTATTGTTCTGGTTAAAGCACTCATACACAAAGAAAATCAAGCCAAAATAACTACTCCATCGCTAGCACAGCACGGAAATGCGATTAATCAAGCTTTTAAAAATACCTTTATCGAATGTAAAAAAGAAGGCACAAAGTTTAAGTTGTACCTCAATATAGACCAAATCAATACAGAGCTAACTCGCATTGTAAATACTTACCCGCGTTTAAAAAATATGGGCATTATAGATAATCTCCAAATCAGCAACAAGAAAGCAAATTTGGAAATAGAAGCTTCGGCAAATGAACTTAATAAATTATCAGAGGCTTCATCTATAACTGGGCTTACAACAGACATCGCAAATTATAAAGATTTTCGAGGAACATGGGTAATTGAAGGTGGAAAAACTGGTGGAAGAACTTATGAAGATTTTCGTAAAAAAATAATGTCACATGTACTTAAAAAGATTTTTGATTTTTTAAACAAAAAAATTCCCGCACTATCAGAAAAAACTCACTTCACCTACTTCTTTGAACCAATTAAACACCGTGCAAAAAGAATCGCTGATTTTTCTAACCCAGCGTACCTCATGCAAAGTACTGACACTTCACGATTCCTTAATATTCCTGATTTTGCTACACAACAAGCACTGTTTAATCAACAAGTTGCAGACATTGTCCAAGTTTTTAGAGTTAATAAATTTGTTACAACGCAACTAAAAAACCCATTAACTATCGGCACTAAGACCTTTTCTAAAGATGTTTTTCTTGATGCAGTCTTTCAAAACTTTTTGACACCAATCCCACACTTTGATGCAAGTAAACCAATCCTTAACCAAATAATCAGTGATACATTTGGCTTCGTCATGCCAAAAACTAGTCTTGTCAAAACAATAGATTACCCATCTTCTACTGCACCAGTTTCACAAGATCTCTGTAAATGGCCACTCCTATTTGAATCAACAAAAAAGTTAATTCAAAACAGTATTCCTCGAGCAACCGATACCTTAAATATTATAAATTTGCATCTCATTGATAACCCACCCGTTGCAGCAGATTACAACCCACCAGCAGTAGTACTTGCTCCAGTGGCAGGAGGCGGAATACCCCTTGCACCAGGAGCAATTCCTCCACCGCCGCCTGTAGTTGCAACACCTGCCTTACCAACAGGAGAAACCTGGCTGATTCAAAAATTAAACGCAGCAAAAACAAATACCAGAATAACAGACATCGTACCACCAGCAACGGCACCTCTCATGCAAACTACAGCGATAAATACCATCATTAATGAAATCACATCAACACCACCAACCACAACACCAGTAGGCGGCACACCTACCGGAGGCGGAAGCGGAAGTACTGGATTTTGGGGAGGTCTTTTGGGACGCATTGGTCTTGGTGGGGGTTCCGGATCAACCGGAACTAGCTCTAGCTCTGGACCAACCTCTGGTCTCAAGCTAGAAGATGAAATCGCTCGAGCAAAACAAGAAATTGAAGATAAGGGAAAAATTTTCGATGAACCGCAATTCAAAAGTGATTGGCAAGATAGAATTGACAGCGGCAATACTCCTGACAAAGATTGGACAGATGATTGGATCGATTTTGCTACAAGTTGACATAATTGAATCGAGGGTAGGCCTTCAGCCTACCCTACCAACACGAACTCGATCCATATCATTCATAGTAAAATACTGAGCACACAGCTTGTTAAGCTGGTCAAGCTCAATTGTTTGTACTTGCTTAAGCGCTTTGTCGTAATAATCAAAGCCAAGACCAAAAGCTTCTAACGAACCAAGCAGCTCAGCAACCGCAGCGTTGTTTGAAACCGCATCAATCAATGATTTCAAATACAGCTGGCGCGCACCATCAAGCTCTACCTGCGTAATGCCATGGTGGCCCATTTCTTCAATCAATGAACGAATACCTTTTTCTGCCACTTCAAGTTTGTCCGGACTTAAAATAGCACCAACATAATCAAAGCCGGTGTCTTTGCTGGCGTTAGACGCCCAACCGCCAAAAGCGGTATAAAACAACCCAGATTGTTCACGCAATTTGAACAAGCGCGAACCAAGCGAATAAAAACCAATGTAGTTCAAAATCTTGAGCGGAATAAGGTCGGGGTGGTAAATAGTTACCGGCGATGGTCGGCCAAAGAGCAACACCACTTGATCGCGCACCATGCGGATATCGGAAACTTGGTTTGGTGTAAAATCAAGCGTTGGGCGCTGCACCGTAACTTCTTTTCCGGCAGGCATTTTTTCAAATACTGAACGGATGGTGGCTTCCATTGCTTGCATATCAAAATCACCAACCACCGTTAAAATCATATTTTCTGGCGACAGATATTCTTTGTGCAAGCGCGCAGCGTCGGCAACGGTCATTGCTTTAGCCATTTCAATCGCTTCATCAATCTGCCAACCAAATGGATGATTTTTGTAAATCATACTTTTAAGTTCGCGAATACCACGATCGGTAATTTCATCTTTGCTGCGCAAAAATGCATCAACCGCAATATTTTTTAGTTTTTCTAGCGCTTCGCTGGGAAACGTTGGATGCGTAAGCACATGCACAAAGCGTTCAAAAATTATGTCGGCATCGGCATTGAGCATAGAAAGTCCTGCGCCGGTGGCGCCAAAGCTGTAGCCCGCACCATGAAACTCAAAGAAGTCGACGTTGTCTTTTTTGGCAAAACCTTTGCTGCCTTCCATCAACATTTCCATCATCAAATCAAGCACCACGCCCTCGCGGGAGTTGGAAAGATAGAAAGATTCTTTGAACTTGCAGTTAACACTCAAGAGTGGCAAGTAATGGTTTTGATGCAACAAAACTTTAAGACCATTATTGAGCACCAACGTTTTGTGCGGCTTTGGAAAGGTAAAGTCGAGCATGCTTGGCTGAGCAAACGTTTCGGCCAGTTTTGGCCCTTCAATAGGCAGCGTGCGCTCATACTTTGCCAATAAATCTTCGTCCTGCTGGTCAGACTCTTTTTTAGCACGCTCACTCAATTTTTTGCACGCGTCCGGCATTGGGATCACTTCAATTTGATTAACCAAAATTGGATCTAAATACTGCGCAATAAACTTTTGAACGTCAGCCGATTCAATTTCAACAAATTTGTTTACGCGCTTAAACACGGCAAATTCATCGCCGGTGGCAAAAAATGAGGTCAACCATTCGTAGGTAAAGTTTTTAAATTGTTGCATACGTTGGAAAAAGCGTTTCGCTTGCGTTTTGGTAACATGCTCAAGCTCTTTGTCGTTAAAACCTTTATCTACTGCTTTTTTAAGCTCTTCACGAACAATGCGCAAGCACTCTTCACGCTTGCCGTTAACCGGCTCGAGCAAAATAGCAAAGACACCCTCTTCCATATATTTTTCAGCATAAACACCAATTGATGAAGCAACTTTGTGCTCGTCCACCAACGCACGGTGCATGCGGCTGCCCTCACCGCCGCCCAACAAATACGCCGCCATGCTCGACAACATTTCGTGCTCATCTTTTAGACCCGGAATACGCCAATAAAAACCAAGCTGCTCAGTGGCAATATCTTCAAACAGCGTTGTGTGCTGCGTGCTCAAATCGATTGGCAGGCGCGGAAACGAATGAATCTGCGCTTCGTGGTCTGCGGTAAGCGAACCAAACTGCTCATTAACTTCTTGAATTACTTCGTCAGGGTTAACATCACCAATCACAAACAGCGTTGCACGGTCTGGCGTGTAGTATTTTTTGTAAAAGGCTTTAAGTGTGTCGGACGACAAATTCATTAAATCGTCTTTGTAGCCGATAATTGGATAGTGGTACGGATGATTGGCTGGAAAGAGCACGCTGTTAATTTTTTCAAACATCATTGACCAGTAATCATCTTTATACATTTTTAATTCTTGCACCACTGCTTTAAGCTCTGAAGCAAGGTGCTGGTCGTCAAAACGTGCATTTTGCATACAGTCTGCCAAAACGCTCATAAACGGCTTCCAGTTATTTTTGTTCGATTCAAAATAATAACTGGTCACATCTTTTGAAGTAAACGCATTGTGTGAAACACCGTACTTACGGGCAATTTCGTCGATATCAGTTTCTGACATTTTTTGCGTGCCTTTAAAAATCATATGCTCAATTAAATGCGCCAGGCCACGCTCGCCGCCCTCTTCAACGTATGAACCCACGTTGTAAGCAATTTGCATGAGCACTTTTGGAATTGAATTATTTTTGAAAATAAGCAACGTCATGCCGTTTTCTAGCGTGTGCTTGGTAACACCCTCGGTCGAAATTAAAAAATTGGGGCGCGTGCGAAAAAATGATTGGCTCATGCCGCGCGAACGATACATGCGCAGCCAAACGAACAAAAAGCCAGCAACGCACACCAGCATAAAAGTAAACCCAAACAGCATTTTATACTTTGCAAAAAATTCCATGAAACTCCTTGGCAACTGAACGTTTTTTTCTTGTTTTAAAAGATCATGACAAGCGAACGAATCAAGAGTATACTAAATTCATCAATTAAGATGCAAATGGTAGTTTAAAACCTTAACGGCTTTGCAAAAATCATGAAAATTCTTATTGTCCGCGTTTCGGCAATTGGCGATGTGGTACACACACTGCCTGCATTTTTTCTCTTAAAAACCTGCCTTCCAGAAGCACAAATCAGTTGGGTTGTGCAAAACAAAGCGGTTAGCTTGTTGCGCGACCAACCTTTTTTAGACAAGCTCTGGGTACTGCCAGACAAGTTTTTGGCACCACGTAACTGGCAAGCAACTAAAAAAATTGTACACGAAATGCGTCAGACAAACTGGGACGCTATTATTGACTTTCAAGGTATTTTAAAAACGACTATCTTAATGCTGGGCCTAAAAGGCACTAAGTACGGCTTTGACTACCAAAACGCCCGCAGTGGCATGACGTCGTTTTTTACCAATAAACACACAGCCCCGGTTTATCAGAATATTATTCAAAAAAATTTGGCATTAGCATCGTCAGTTGTTGCCGACTTGAGCCAGGCAACCAGCTGCCCAACCGTTGACCAGCTGCATCAGCACTGCTCGCTGACTATCAAAGCAGAGCAACAAAACGTGGTTGATGAGTGGCTGGCCAAAAATACCATACAAAAATATATTCTTGTGGCTCCCAACACTACCTGGGCTTCAAAACACTGGCCGCTTGATCAATGGCAAAGGCTTCTTGAAATCTTTTCACATGAGCAGGCAACAACGTATCGCAACCACACCGTTATTTTGCTGGGCAAAGATTTTGGCGACCAAGCCGAAATGCTGGCAGCATTTTGCAAAGAACGTAATTTAACCATTGCACTTGCACCGAAATGGGATTTAATTACCACTAGCTACCTGATTGAAAAGGCACAGCTGCTTATTGCGCCAGACACCGGCTTGCTGCACATTGCCGACTTTTTTGGCACAAAGTCTATTGGCATTTTTGGACCAACCAACGCACAAAAGCACGGGCCATTTCTTATGAGCCAAAATCAGAAAAACGCAATTCAAGTTCCTTGTGCGCATTTTTACCAAAAAACTCATGGTGCTGAACAAAAAGATAGCAATGTGCAAGACTGCATGTATAAACTAACACCAGACCAAATACTGGAACGAGTACATGCAAACCTTTAGCACTTTGAATTTTTTTGCAAAGGAAGTAACTATGAAGCATATCATTCTTTTATTGTTAATTTTTTTAACATCGTACACGCAACCGGCTCGTGCTTATGCCCCAGCAGAAAGCACGACACTGGCAACGCTGAGCTTGGAAGAAGCAATAGAAATTGCGCACAAAAATAAACCCAGCCTGCAGGCTCTAGAACAACGTATTTATGTCAACAAAGTTGAAGAACGTAAAGCCTGGGCCGGCTACTACCCAACTGCCAATTTTTTAGGCGACCTTGCACAACAAAGCGGCCAACAAGTTTTACAAACAACAGCAATTGTACAAGGCCAACAGTTGGTTTATGATTTTTCTGGCCCACAAGCACAAGCAAAGCGAGCTCAAAAAAATACCGAAGCACAACGCTATTTTACCCAACAAAGTTATAACGATGTTCGTCTCGATGTTGCGCGAACTTTTTTAGAATGCTGGCGAATTCAGCAACAAAACGAAGCTATTCGAGCTCTCAACACCTCTTCTCAAGCGGTGTTTGATCAAGCAAGCCATCAAAATAAAGTCAATCTGCTCGACAAAAACGTTTTTTTAAAAAATGCGGAAGATTATGCAAACGATATTGCCACCGTACACGTTTATCACGACAATCTAGAAATTTTTCAACGCCGTCTTGAATTTTTGATGGGACAAGTAATTAACCTCAACATCTTACCGTCAGAAAAAACAAAAAGTTCTTTGGTACCCACTACCAAACTTGTATGGAATGATGATCACGAAATAAAACTTGAACCGGTAAATGTGTATCATGCATTGGCTATTGAAAATCATCCTGAAATTAAAGAACAACAAAAGAATATCGAATTTCAGCAAGAAGATGAAAAAATTGCACTCAACCAACATTTGCCAAGGTTTTTCTTGCACGGACAAACAGGCGCCACACGCAAAGACATCACCGGCTTTCGTAACTTTCACAGCTTTGGTTTACGAATGGACTGGGATATTTTTAACCTTCCCATCATTGACTATCAAGCAAAACAAGCCCGCGCTAGAAAACTTGAAGCCACTCTGCTCAAACAAGAAATTGAAAATCGGGTCCGTTCTGATGTTGAAACGGCCTATTACACCCTTGCCCTTGAAGCCAGCAGGCTGCGGGCAGAAAAGTTTCACTATGCTCGGGCTCGCAACGAATTTACGCTGCGCAAACAAGAAATGGATACCGGACTTATTTCGACAGTCGAGTTAAGCACAGCCAAAACCACCTGGGAAAATGCCCAAATAGCACTTATTAACCAAAAAGTTATCACTGAAGTGAGAAGGCAAGAATTGTTGCATAAATGTGGCTATTCTGAAAAAATAGTAGTATAATAATCCCTACCAAAAAGAGCTGCTTTTATTAATGGGTTATGCTTTTTTCTGTTTTGTTTCCTACCGTTTTTTCAGTCAATAAGTACAACAAGCCGCTAGCTATGTGGGGGAGTGGGTATGTTTTTAGTTGTTTTTATGCAGCTTTTGTATGGTTGCACGCTGACTATCAGCAAAATTTTAATCGGCTTTGCCAACCCTATTTTTGTTATAGCCATCCGCATGCTCATTGCCGGCGCACTCTTAACGGCTTACGCAACATTTGTTGGCCGCAAAAATAAAGTGACCATCGACGCCATGTCGCTCTTTTATATCGCACAAATTGGTGTAATTGGCATTTACCTGCCCTACGTACTGCGCTACTGGGCGCTCAGCTACCTGCCAGTTATTAAAGCCGCATTAATTTATAATCTTGCGCCATTTGTCTCGTATTTTTTTTCGTATTTATTTTTCAAAGAAAAAGCGACCACAAGAAAATGGTGCGGCCTGCTGATTGGCTTTGTCGCTATTATTCCGGTTTTAGTTGCTCGCAGTCAGGTTGAACAAGCAGCAGGCATTGGCTTTTTGTCGTGGCCAGAAATTGCCATGCTCGTTTCAGTCTCGTGCTTTAGTTATTGCTGGGTAGTTATGAAAAAACTAGTCATGCACACCGAGATTCCTGCACCACAATTTAACGGGCTAAACATGCTGATTGGTGGAACCTGCGCCATGGGGACTGCTCATTTTATTGGTGCACCAATGCACATCAACGAACCTTCAACGTTCTTTTTATGGCTCGGGCTCATTATCTTGGTCACCAATTTTATTTGCTACAATTTGTACGCATACTTACTCAAGCGCTATTCAGCAACTTTGCTTTCGCTTGCCGGCCTTCTTGCGCCTGTTTCAGCTGCAGTTACCAGCTGGATTTACTTTAACGAAGCAATTACGTGGGATGCTTATCTTTCAGGCTTTTTGGTAATGATTGGTTTCTTAGTCTTCTATTCTGAAGAGTTAAAGATCGCTCGTTCTCAACAGCAACAAAAAGACGAAGAAACCAAAGAATTTCAAGAAATATCAGAAGATTAATTTTATACGCACGGCAACGTAATGCCTTGTTGCTTCATATATTTTCCTTTTCGGTCGGCATACGAAACATCGCACGGCTGCTCAGCTTCAAAAAATATTACTTGCGCAATACCTTCAAAAGCATAAATCATGGCCGGAAGCGGCGTGGTATTGGAAATTTCTATAGTCACATGCCCTTCCCACTCAGGCTCAAATGGGGTTACATTAACAATAATGCCACAGCGCGCGTACGTCGATTTTCCTAAACAAATAGTAAGAACATTGCGCGGGATGCGAAAATATTCTACGGTACGGGCCAACGCAAACGAATTTGGCGGAATAATGCAAACATCGCGCTTTACCGCAACAAATGAATCTTCGGTAAAATTTTTTGGATCAATAATCGAGTTGTGAACGTTGGTAAAAATTTTAAATTCATCAGCAACACGTACGTCGTAGCCGTAACTTGACACGCCGTAACTTACTACTTTTTTCTCACCCTGCCCACGCACTTGCGCTTCGGCAAAAGGCTCTATCATTCTCTTTTCAATGGCCATCTTGCGAATCCAATAATCTGGCTTGATGCTCATAGCACTCCTTTTTTTACTGATATTGCATTAATGCTTTCCATGAAACTTTAAAATGCGGCTCTATTAACTCAGAAACACGCCGCGCGTAGTCTTGAATCTCTTTTTGTGCAGTCGCTTCATCGCGCAACTTTACCAAACGCGCGTAGGCAGCCAGGCTTCCTGTTTCAATAAATTCTGTATACGTTGACTGCGGCAAAATGATACGTGCTTGCTCGGGGCACACACCAATCGAAAGCAAATGATTGTAGTACTCAACAGCTTTTGCTACATGTTCATGCATGCCGGCAACTACAGCATCATTGTTTTCAATTGGCTCGCTGCTAGAACCTTGCTTAATATTTTTGTCGGCTTTTCGCAAAACATTGGGAATAAAAGCTTTTGGCTCGTACGCAACATAGCGCCGCGAAACTTCATTTCGCGCAAAGCCAACCACATGCTTAAACCATTGCCGCGCTACAAAAAGAGGCATAGAAAGGCGCAACCGAATGATGGGATGAAAAAATGGTGTTACGTGCTTGTGCTCTGCCAAAAAATTAATCAGCTTTTCATCACGTTCAGAAACTTTGTACGCAATAATTTCACCTTCTTGGTCAAGAATAGGCTCTTTGCACGATTCTTTGTTAAACGAAACGCGCGCGCCGTTGGCCACTAAAACATCGTCGCCAAAAACATCGAGCAACTCAACAAAGCCTATTCCATCTTCAAACATTAACTTATTACTCATGAATATACCATCCTGTGGTTAAAAGAATCTTTTGTTACCTGGGCACTCACACCTTATCAAAAAACAATTTCTGTTCAAGCTCTTTCGCTCATTGATTTTAACCCCCGCCCTTTGTATACTTCGTTAAACTTTGGTAAAAATAATAACTTTTTTTGGAGAGGGTTTTTTATGAAGACTTCGAGAGTTAAAAACACATCACTCGTTCTTTTTGGTATCCTTGCTCTTATCAGTTTTTTTGTGCCAATCAGCCCTATTTTGGGTTCATTTAAATTTACGTTAACGGGCGTAAGCACTGTTTTCCCACTCATTGGCGGTCTTGCAAGCATGCCATGCGCAGCACTGTTTATCATAACGTACGGCCTGTTTAAATGGTTCACCACCGTAACTATTACCACAACCGGCATTCCACTCTTTTTTGCAACTATGAACTGGAATATTCAAACACAAGCACTTACCAATAATTCACGCACCATAACACTGGCACGTTTATTTTTGCAAGTGGTAGTCCCCATGATCTGCATGGCGCTTTTTGTAGCACATCCTGTTGGCCGCCAAGCATTTGTGTATTCATGGTTCTGGCTTGTTCCAGTAGCTCTTTACACGCTGGAAAAATTAACTATTCGCAATGTCTTTTTTACCGCACTGAGTAGCACGTTTATTGCGCACGCTATTGGCACAATCCTGTGGATTTATATGGTACCCATGACTGCAGAACAATGGATTACGCTTATTCCGGTAACGTTGGCAGAACGACTGACCATGGCAGCAGCAAGTACCCTCCTGTTTGTAGCAATAAAAACTGCCAGCAGCTACTTGAACGCATTAATTGTCAAAAGCAGAGAAAATATCTAGGTTACTTTATTTAGGAAAGAGAGTTTTATGAAAAGATATATCGCGAGAGCTTTGTTGGTATTGGCTCTACAAACCGGTCTTTGTTATGCGAGCGAATCTCAAGATGCTATAAATGCATTACAAACTGTTGCAAGCACCGCTAACCTGCCTTACAGTCTCAATAACAAAATTGACCAAGCCGCAACATTTCACGAAGAAGAACTTGTTTCATTGATTGGCGAAGTATTTAACTTTGTTCCAAATACCAGCGAAAGTGCTCAAGAACTTGAAAAGGCCCAAGAAGTACTTCTTACCAAATTACGCAGCTACAAAGTAACCGGCTTCTCATTTTGTATTGATCCAAACTTTGCTTTCTTTGTAGAAACACAAAACCCAGAGTTCACCGTGCAGTACAAAAACCAATCGGGCGAAATAAAAATGCGTAATTACCAAGCAAAAATTAACACAATTGGTTTCAAAATTGAGGCTTCAATAAAGCTTGATCTTATTTTATTTGTAAATACTGACATGAATTTTTACGATTCAAACAAAGCAATTATCATTGGCAACGGTATTGATGCCAACCTTTCTCTTGGCCTTGGTGTTGGCATAACGTATGCCAGCTTTGCCAACATGGCTGGCGGCATGCTGATCTTGAGTATCCCACTCTTACTTGCAGGCCCAAGCTTAAGCTACGTTTCAGGTGGCAGCCTGACCCCTGCATAATTTAGCCTCGTTAAGCCAAAAAACGCATAAAATCACCTAAAAGAGCTGGATTAAACGGTCCGGCTCTTTTTTATTTCCCTTTTAAAAATATTTCTAATTGGGCACCTTTTAGGCCTTTGACGGCAGCTCCTGCATCATTCATAATAAAAGCTGTGATAAAGCTATGAAGCTTGGGGCTGTGGGGGCTTTTCTGCTTTTAGATAATAGTTGTTTGGCAGAATCATTTAGGGGATTTTTTATGAACAAAAGAACAATCGTTCTTGCGATTTTCTATTCATTGCAGGCAAGCTTGTGCTTGGCAGACCAATCATTTACTGAAGATGAAATTAAGAACATTGTTAAACAAACGATTAACGAAGTAGCACAATCTAAATACAACCCAGTTAAACCACAAACAAGCGACGACGCTGCTCAAAAAATTAGTGAACTTACGGCTTCACAATTGCGCGATTACAAGATTACTGGATGTGCCGTTGGCACCGGATTCAGCTGCGGACTAGGGCTTGGCCTAAAGAAAACAACATTCGACATGCTCTATAAAAACAACGAAGGATCACTTCTCAAACGAAGCTACACATCAGTTATACCATCTTTGGGCTTGAAATGTGAAATTTCCTACAATCTTGATTTCATTTTCTTTGTAAACACCGATACAAATTTTTACGACTCTAATAAAGAATTGCCATTAGATTTAGGCCTTAATTTCGGCGCAAACAACGGAACTACTTTCCTTCCAGGCATTAACATGACCTATGCACCCTTTTTAAACATGCTGGGCGGTATAATGATGGTAAGCATTCCAATCTTTTCTCTCAGCTTACCAATGTTTCAGTCCAATATTGTTAGTGGCAGTCTTTTTCCAAAAACTAACAATACCGAAATCATTGTCGTACAGAGCTAAACATCTTTTTAGCCTGCGCGGCCATTTCGCTATGATCAATTAAAGGAGCTGGGTATTTTATATCCAGCTCCTTTTCATATTTGTACCAGGCATGAATTTGTTTGGCAGTCAAATTTTTAAGCTCAGGCACCCACTGCTTAATATATTCAACCTGCGGATCATATTTCTTTTGCTGCAGCCACGGGTTAAAAATTCTAAAATAGGGCTGGGCATCGCAACCGGTTGAAGCTGACCACTGCCAATTGCCATTGTTAACTGCTGGATCATAATCAACAAGTTTTTGCGCAAAATACTTTTCTCCCCAACGCCAATCTAAATGCAAATCTTTTACCAAAAATGATGCTACCACCATGCGCACGCGGTTGTGCATAAATCCGGTCTGGTTCAACTCACGCATGCCGGCATCAACCAGCGGAAAACCGGTCATGCCGTTACACCAAGCTTCAAAGTTTTTTTTGCTTTTTGACCAAGCAATATGATTATACTTTTCACGAAACGCCTGTCCAAAAACGCGCGGAAAGTAAAAAGCAATGGTGGTAAAAAAATCTCGCCAATAAAGCTGTTTGAGCAAGAGCGACGAACGCCCAAGCGTACTGGCAATGGCATAAAAAACCTCGCGTGCCGAGCAAGTACCAAATTTTAAATGAGCCGACAAATGTGTTGTAGAAATAACCGGAATATCACGCGTTTTAGCATAATTTTTAAACTCATCAAATGTACGCAAAATTTTTAAACAAGCACCCCGCCCACCATGCACAATCACCTGCTTGCTCGATTTTATTGAGATCTTGTCTTCAGGGTTTTTGAAACTAGTTGCAATGGCGCCGGTAAAGTAATTTTTAAAGGTATTGCTGCGTGGCGCTTCAACTTTAACTACCGACATACGTTTGTAAAACGGCGTAAAGACCGTGTAGGGCTTACCATCTTTTTTTAAACTTTTTTCTGGCGCATGCAACAAAAGATCGGCAAAGCTATGAAACGCAACATCATGATCTTTGCACACACGCTCAAGAGCGTGATCACGCTTAATGCTAAACGGCGTATAATCTTGATTTACAAACACTGCATTAAGCTTAAGCTGCACGCATAATTTTTTAACAACATCTTCAGCGTGCCCATAAAAAAAGTACATTCGACCATGCTTGCTTTTTAGTTGATCTGCTAATTCTTTGAGCGACTCAACCATAAAACGAATAGCATTGTCGCTTTTGTACTCGTTATCGTCAACTTGGCGCGGATCAAAAATAAAACACGGAACAACCTCTTCAGATTGTTCCAGCGCTGCTAATAAACCGGTATTATCGTTTAAGCGCAAATCTCGCCGAAAAATAAAAAGCGAGCGCTCATACTGCTTGCTCATTTTTTACCGCCCAATGAACCCTCAAAAACAATATCAGCTAATGGCTTGCGATCAGAAGGTTCTTCACGCTCTTGCAACTCAGCAGGCAAATCTTCTTTTCTGCCCGGCTTGCCAAGCGCAATCATTGCCAACACTTCATAATCGGCAGGAATGCCAAGCTCTTGCTGCGCACGCGCGTAATCAAAGCCTTCCATACCGTGCGCTATCAAACCGCTTAAGCTTGCTTGCAGTGCAAGATTTGCCCAGGCAGCGCCAGCATCAAAAGCAAACGTGCGCGATGGTTTGCCGTTAAACTCAAATAACTTATGCCCAGCAACAACAACCAAAGCAGCTGCGTTATTGCACCACGATTGATTAAACGGCACGAGCAAATCGAAAAACTTTTGCCAATGTTGAGAATCTCTTGTTGCATAAATAAAGCGCCACGGCTGATTGTTGTACGACGATGGCGCCCACTTTGCCGCTTCAAAAAGCGACATTAACTCATTGTGCGTTAGCACCTCACCCGACATAGCACGAGGCGACCAGCGATTAAGAAACAAATTATTAATCGAATATTCTGAAACACGCTTACTCATCTTCTTCCCCTTTTTTATTATACTCACCTTTAAAAACTAATTCGTTAAGGGCTTTACGGCCCGAAGGATATTCGCGCAGCTGCATAAAATCTGGTAGTTGTTCTTTATTACCCGGTTGACCAAGCGCAAACATCACTTCAACGGTATAATTTTTTGCATCCAAAATTTGATATGTCTGCTCATAATCAAAACCTTCAATGGCATGCACCACCAAACCCAAGCACGAGCCCTGCAGAGCAAGAAACTGGCATGCAGCACCAGTCAATAATGAGTTATTAAGCTCTTCTTGCTCAGAAGAGCCCCGCTCAGAAAGCACCAACAACAAAATATGTGCCGGCTCGGCCCACATTTTATTAAACGGATCCAAGATATCAAAAAACTGCTGCCACTCAACTGAACCCTTTTTAGCATAAACAAAACGCCACGGATTGCGCTGTGCAAGACCCTGCGCTTGCTGCGCCGCCTGAAAGAGAGACATCAGCTGCTCGTCAGAAATTGGGTCGCTAGAAATAGCACGCGGCGACCAACGGTTTATAATGTGATGGTCTACTGGATATTCATTTTTTCTTGTTTTCATTAAAAGCCCTTGAATAGTTAAAGTCCAAGTTTAAAGTTGAACATTTTCGTTTGCAAGGCCTTAATGCAAAAAGGGTCGGATAAGCCGACCCTTTAAGTTTTTACTGCAATTTTTATAGAACTTTTTATTCAAGCGATGCGTCAACTGCTATTGGCGCTGGCGTAACCACAGGCGCTGGTGCAGCCTTGCTTGCCTGCAAACTAGCTAATTGAGCCTGATAATCTTTTAGTTTAGTTGCAAGGCGTGTGCTTCTTGCTTGTTGCAACGCTGCCAATTTTTTCTTAGCACTAGCAATGCGTGTCATTGTTTGCTTCTTCATGCTCTTATTAGTTTGTTTTTTGAATTTGGTCTGTAAAACGCTAATTTCTTTCTTGGTGTTGAAAATATCTTTGCGCTCTTGAATGGCGTGTTTTTGACTAGCAAGCTCTTTGGCTTGGTCAACTGTTCCACCCAAATCTGTTATTTGCTTTCTTGTATCTTTTATTTTCGTATGGACAAGAGCCAAAGCCTTTGTCTCGGCCGCAGTACTAGCTACTGCTGTTCCCGTTGTTACTGCTGGCTCTTCAGCCGCTACTTGAGCTGCTGGTTTTTTCACTACTTCAACTACCGCTTCTTCATCTTTTTCAGTAAGACCTGCAAGGCCCATATGATAAAGCTCACCTTCTGGTGTTAGCAGAAACACGGTGCCAGAAGCATTGGTAGCAACTTGGCTAAACCCAACAACTTCCTTACCATCACTGCTCTTCGCTTGTTCCCATTTTGCATTTTCATAACGCCACAGGTAGTTCATACCTTCGCGCTCTTCAATTGCCCACATGCTATCTTTATCAATAACAGCAAGACTGGTAATCTTTTTACCACTTAAAATCTTGTCCCACTTACCATTGTCAAGCACATAAACATCATGCAACGCATTTACTACCGCAACAGTGTTATCACTACCAGCGCTTACCAGTAATGAATCACCGGTAGATTGCAACTCAAAACCACCATCAGATTGTAACTGATAAAGAGCCTTGGTACTATCAACAGAAGCCCACACGTTATCACGGTCGCCAACGGCAATATGATCTAACTTAAGCCCTTGGTTGGCAGCTCCTAAATCTACACTAGCCCACATACCAGCCTTTAAGTCTGTTGTAGCAGATGGTGCAGAAGTAGTTGTTGTTGCCGCAGGTGTTGCCGTAACAACAGCTGGAGTCACTGCCGTAGTTGTTGCTGCAGGCGTTGCATCTTGCTCATCACTAACTGCTGCAACTGCTGCTTTGGCAGGAGTTTGTTTCTTTTTCTTAACTACTTTTTTCTTGCCTACGCGTCGGTGAACAGGCGCTTGCTTACCAGCCTGAGATCTTCTGCGTTCTCTCTTTGCACGCAGACTATCTTGAGACTGTGAATGCGCTGTCTTTGCCTTTACTTCACGTTTTTTACGTAAACTCTCTGGCAACTTTCTACCTTGAGCTCTTCGTTTTTTTACTACTTTAGGCTTTTCGCTCGGCGCTGCCTGCTCTGTTGTACCGGCATCTACCACAGTCGCGTCGGCAGTATCTTCAACCGCAGCCGCCGACCAAATGGCCTGCGTCATAGCGAGCATGACCAAGAGGCTTAGAGACCACCGTCCCATCTGTTTCTTATTCATTTTAGTCCTTTCATATTTTTAATCAGTATCCCTAATGCCCGTGTTACTTTTGAGTCTTATTTTTATTTCTTTGTTCTTTTAATGATTTTGCTTTTTTAAGTGGCTTACGTTTTGGAAGTGCATGACCTTTAGCTGCATGTCCTTTTTTCCCTGGCTTTTTGCGCGCAAGCTTATCTTTTTTCTTTTTTGCTTCTTTTTTGTTCTTTACTTTTCCGCGTGCTTCTTCTTTTTGTACAACCTTTTCTTCAAGAGCTTTAACATCAAGTGCCGGTTTTACTACCACAGTAGCAGGTACTGGAACTACCGGCCCTCTGTTTTCTCGTGGAGCAGGTAACATCTTTTGACCACTGCGAATGAAAGTATATACTTGACCTGAATCAGCAATAAGATGTACTACACCATCATCACCAACTTCAACGTCTTTTATTTTACCAAGGTCTTTACCATCTTGACCTTTAGCAGGAGCCGCAACCCAATTGTCGCCACTCAAGCTACCAGCTTCGCGATGATAAAGCTTACCGTCTTTATCAAGAGCCCATGCATCAAGTTGGTCTTGATAGCTACCAATTGTAACCTTAACAAATGGTTCCGATTCTTCTTTGGTAAATCCAGCAGGAACAATCAATTTTGGAGCAACTGGTCGAGCAGGACTAAAGGTTATATTCTTAAATTCGGCACGGCTTGCAAGGTCGCTGAAACCAACATAACGAACATCGGTTGCTGGCGTAGCATCTTTCCATTCTATAAAAGAACGCTTACCAACTTCTGTACCTTTACCGGCAGAAACTTTACCTTGCTCATCAAACATAACCCAATAATCATCCCACGCTTGGCCTTCAAGAGGAAGCCCACCGCTAACGTCGGCATCTTGGTTACCGGCTACGTCAGACGATACTTCAAATACTGATTTACCAGCGTCCATAATTGCAGACTTAGTATTACCAGCAAGACCTATTTGAACTTCATACGTAGGACCATTAGCAGGATTCATGGCAGCCGAAAGGGCAATTGCTATGCCTTCAAGAGCTCGCGCTTGGAACTTAACCCAGCCATAACCAGCTTCGGCAAACTTCCAATTTTCATGGTAAGCAGGCGTTCTTTGTTGATACAGCTCTGGAATGTAGGTAAAGGCTTGTGCACCAGCAGTTGTTTCAGCACCAACTGATTGAATAATTTCGATAGCAAACTTAGTTGTAGCTAAGTCTTGTGTTGCTGCGCGACCTTTGAGATCTTTACTCGTTGCCAAACGCTCAATATCAGACAACCCAGCTATAACACCACTCAAGTCTGCAGTCATGGCAATTCCTGACATAAGAGCAGCCGGAGAAAGAACGTTCAAGAAACCACCAGAAGCTTGATTATGCAACTGCACAACCCCAAGACTACCATCTTGCTCTGGAACAAGCGCCCAATGAACATCGGTGCTTTCATCTTTTTGGAATTCATCGCCAGTAAACGAAACTTCGTGAGTCTTTGGCGTTGCTTGCAAAATGCCACCAGCTGCTTGGTATGACTTAAAGCCAATCCAATTGCCAAGACGCATTACTACAAACTGACTCTTTGGATCTTTTGCATTTAAGCCGGTTGGCATTAAATGTTGTCCATCTTCTAAGCGAAGGTATCTGCCAGCATGTGCAGAACCGGCAACTTTAATTGCTACAACCGTACCAGCTTTCAAGCTTTGTAATGCAGCTGTGTCGCGCGGAGTAGGGACAACACCAGCAATATCCTTTTCAAGTTGAAGGCGTTGTTTTTCCTTATCTTCTTCGCTCAGCACTGGCGGAGTCACCACTGGCACTGGAGGAGTAGTTGCTCCCGGTGTTGCAGGAACCACTGGCACCACTGCAGGTTTTGGTTCTTCACGAACAATACCCGTGTCTTCAATAACTTCTACAATAAACTTCTCATTGTTGGTTCGATTTTGCGCAGGACTATTTTTCTTACCACGTGTCCAAACACGGCCTTTTGCCCAACTTGTTTTTTCACCAGGAATAGTTAAGAAACCGTCGGTTGCTTCGTTTTTAAATGTCCAATATTCACCATCTTGAACCGGTTGCCAATATTCCCATTGAAGGAAGTTTGCATTTTGGAATTGAACCGAATATTCTGGATTATTGTCACCAGCCTGAACAACTGGACTACTTTGCAAGTTAAATTTTGGATCCGTTAAGCGTTGGAAACCAACCCAATAACCCTTACGTAAAACTTTAAAGCGAGAGTTTTGATCTCCTGAATCTTGAACATTTGAAGACAAATATTTGCCATCAACAATATTGAGATATCTGCCTTTTCCTGAACCTTTTGGATGCGATCTGAGGGCAACAATGTTGCCTTCTTTAAACGGATATGCGTCAGTATCTATTGTTTGAGCTTGCTCCGTTGCCTGTGCCGCAACCGATTTTATAATTTCAATACTAAACGTTTCCCAACCCATTTTTTGAGCCGGCTGTGCTTTGCCTTCGCCCATTACACGTTGATCGCGCGTAAACAAGCGTCCATCGTTAGACCACTTATCGCTCTTAGGATCGCGCACGCTCAAGTAGCCGCCAGTTTCTAAATTCTTAAACCAAACTTGTTTTTTCAAGCTACCGGTTACTTCAATCATCCAATGAGCAGGATTTGCTTGTGCATCGTCAAAATTCTTATTTTCAAAACTAACTTCAAATGTATCTTTTACACTTTGCAAGTTATTTTGTGGCGCAGCAACTTGCTGTAAACCAAAGAAGTGGCCTGAACGCAATACTTTAAACTGCGCATTTTCATCAGCTTTAACTTTTTTAATACTATCGTGAACTGGCTTAAGATATTTGCCATCAACAACGGCTATAAACTTCCCTTTACCAGGACCCTTTTTGTTTGTTTTTATAGCAATGACAGTACCTTCAGGAAGTGCATTCAAGATATCCCTGTTGCGAGCCCATTCAGCTTCACGCTTAGCTCGTTCTTTTTCCAGGTTTACCATGGTGCCGGACCAGAAACCTTTTACTTTATCTTTCAGGTCACCTAGGATCGATCCCTTACCGTTGTCTTTTTTATCATCTTTATTGTCTTTATCTTTATCCTTGTCATCTTTATTTTTGTCGTCTTTATTGTCTTTATCTTTATCTTTATCTTTATTTTTGTCGTCTTTATTTTTGTCGTCTTTATTATCTTTGTCTTTGTCTTTATCTGCTTTTTTATCTTCTTTTTCTTGCTTCTTCTTTTCTTGCTCTTCTTTCTTACGAGCCTGTTCTTCTTCTTTTTGACGCTTTTGTTCTTCTTTTTTCTTTTCTTGCTCTTCTTTTTTGCGGGCTTGTTCTTCTTTCTTCCGAGCTTGTTCTTCTTCTTTTTGACGCTTTTGTTCTTCTTTCTTGCGCGCTTGCTCTTCCTTCTTCTGCTCTTTGGTTGACTTTGTATCGTTGCCACTACCAGCAGCACTAACATTAGTAACGCCAAGGCCTGCTAAAAGAATGAGAAGGCCTAGAAAAAGCCCCCATCCTTTATTTCTCTTCATCATACTCATAAGAACTCCTTGTTTTTAGTTAACACACTTTTTGCCGTATTAATTTCAGCAAGAAAATATTTTTCCTATGTTTAGTGTAACATTTTTCCTATTTGCCGAGTCAACAAAAAAAATTTTTATCAGCAAAAAAATGCTTCCCTATCTAAAATTACGGCCATTTCTTGCAAAAAATGCTCTCTTTTTATAGAAAATTTAAAAATATAAATAGAAATAAAACTCAATGAGTTGACAACAAACCAACTGGGGAAAAACCAAGAAGGGCCCGCTTCGCAAATTATGCGAAGCGGGCCCTTCTTTTATAAATCTAAAGTTTTAACGCGAAGAGCTACTCAAGCTCACTTTCAGGAAGTTTATCTACATGATGCGCACCAACACGAGCTTCTTGTCGTTCTCGTGCGAGTTGTTCTTTTCTTTCTCGAGCTTCTCGAGCATCTCTTTGTGCTACTTCTCTTCTTTCAATCTCTTCTCTTTTTAATTGCTCATGTCTCTCACGCGCTTCTCGTTCATCTCTTTCCCGCGTTTCGCGTCGTTCTCTTTCTTCTTGTGTTTCTGGCTTTGCAGGCATCACATGCTCACGACCTCTGTCATGTTCATGCTCAAGGCCCATATGCTCATGAGCCTTATCTTCATGATGCCATTCTTCATGTTCTGGGCCATGACCAAAAGATCCATGCTCATGCTCAAGGCCCATATGCTCATGAACTTTATCTTCATGACCAAAACCTACATGAGCAACATTGTGTCCCTCTTCACGACCATGCCTATCTTCTCCAAAATCTTCTTCTTCAAAATCTTTCTCTGGCCCAACATGTCTATCTCGACCTTCATGGCCTTTTTCTTCGTGCTTACCTTGACCCCAATGGGTTTGAAGGTGCCCTTTTCCCTGGTACCTAAGACCTTGAGCCTTACGCGCGGCTTCTTCTCTTTGAAGCTTTTTTTCGCTGGCATGTCTAGGCTTTTTAGGATGATGCGCCTTGCCATGATGTTTCTTATGCTTTTTTGGATGCTTTTCGGCGGATACTCTTTTTGTTCTTTTTTGCTGATGAGCAGGCTTCACACTTGCTGATGACCTTTTTGCAACGGTAGCAACAGGGACCGAGGCAACGTGACTAACCGGAGCCACATCAGCGCTATCATCACTGGCACTATCATCGCTAACATCAAGACTCACCTCTTCTTCATCGACAAAAGCATCATCGGCAGCTGCATTAAGACCAGCCCCAAAACCTGCCAAAAGAATAAGGAAGCTTAAAAAAAGCCCCCAGTTTTTAGATCTCTTCATTATATTCATAAGAACTCCCCTTTTGTTAACCTACTTTTCAAACAATTCAAATAGAAAACCTACTTACACAAAGCGTAACATTTTTCTATAATTGTTTTCAAGTAGAAAATGTTTCAAGTGTGGAAACGATACATTTTATTCGAAATATGACCGTTTTTATAGAAAAATCAGCCTATTTTGGATCATTAGCTCGGGGAAAAAACTAGAAAATTTGTTGACACAAAGCCTTTACACTCTCAAACGTTTGGCAAACAAGCGCCTCGCTTTTACTAAACCAGCGGGCCTCACGGACTTCTTGCAAGGCCGGAACAAGATTTTGTTCGGCTGCTTGCATCAGATAAATGAAGTCTACGTGCATATGTTCGTCTTGTTTGGGCGAAGCAGGAATCCGCTCATGCAAAATACAGTACGGTACCGGCAAGGGTTGCTCGCCCTGACTTGCCAGCACCAGCGGCCTGCCACTACACAGAACGGCAGCTTTCACGCCAGTCTCTTCAAAAACCTCACGAGCCACCGCTTCGTGTGGCAACTCGTTTGGCTCAAGATGCCCACCAGGGGGCATCCATTTACCAAATTTACGATGAAAGATCAGTAGAATTTTATCTTTTTGTTCGTTCAGAACAAGACCTGTCGCTACAAATTCATTTTTCATCATTTTTAGCTTTCTCTTGTCTACTCACCCTTTTTCAGACTAATATCTTCTTATTTTTCATCTTTTAATAAAAGACTATCAAACATAACGCTCAAAAAATCCTCGAACTTTTCATTGGCAATTGCTTGAGCAAGTTCTTCAAGAACTTCAGCAATAATTTTCTCAGTTTCTTCTTTAACTACTTCTTCAATCAAATCATCGGCAACAGTTTCTATTGCTCTTTCAAACAATTCTTCCCAATTTTCAAGAAAATTTTTAATGTACTCGTTAGAGGTAAAGGCAACAGGCAACTGCCCAAAAACATCAACTGCCTGGCGATCAGCACCCGCCAACAACAAGGCAATTACCGAACGGTCATCATTTTTATGCGCAGCATAATGTAAGGCAGCTCTTTTGGCACAATCAACAAGATTTACCTTGGCACCCGAAGCAATAAAGAGATTAACTTTTTGATAATCACCAAATTCAGCAGCCAGCATTAACGGTGTTTTACCATCGCGATCTTGATCATCAACCGACAAGCCTTTGGATTTAAGCAACTCTACCATTGCTTTTGTTTGTGCCCAATGCATGGCCGTACGCCCCCAGCGCCAATCTTTAGATTCAGTAAGAATCCCCAATTGAGCAAGCTCTTCAACACCCTTCAAATCATCTTTCATAACAAGCCTAATCGCTAACGGCAAACTAAATTCGTCGTTAGGCGTTGCATAAACATGCGCCGCGGTAGGAGCCCCGCCAAGCCCATCAGCCTGCGCAACAACAAGGCAAGAACTCAGAGAAAAAGCAAAAAGAAAAGTACTACTTTTTTTATACCTACTATCCATACATAATTCCTTAAATATATCTGTGTGTTATAACCAAGATCGAGCGGGTCACAAAAAGTACCATAACCACATAATTTTCGCAAGGTTTTTACATTGTTTTTTCTTCATAAATCTGCTAAAACTAAAACTATAAATAAGGCATCTTTTATGTTTAAAAAAGCCTGGAGTCATTTATGACAATGCGCACCAAAATAAAAAATATATCAGAAAAAAACATTGGCACCACTCTTGTGGTCAAAGGTTGGATCCGCACCACCCGCGCCCAAAAGACTTTCTCTTTTATTGCCGTTAACGACGGCTCAACCCTTGCCCCGCTACAAGTTATTGCAGATTCGTCAACAAAAAATTACGATGCTTTGCTCAGCAAACTTTCAGTTGGTGCTGCTCTTATGGTTGAAGGCACACTCGTTGCCAGCCAAGGTGGCAAGCAGGCTTACGAGCTTAAAGCAACCACACTCGAGCTAATTGGCGAATGTGACCCAGAAACCTACCCGCTGCAAAAAAAGCAACACACCTTCGAATTTTTACGCACTATTGCACATTTGCGCCCACGCACCAACACCATTGGCGCGGTAGCTCGCGTGCGCAATGCACTATCGTTTGCTACACATAAATTTTTTCAAGAACAGGGTTTTTTGTACGTTCACACGCCCATTATCACGCAATCTGATTGTGAAGGCGCTGGGCAAATGTTTCAAGTGACCACACTTGATTTAAACAAGCTACCAAAAAATGATAAAGGCACACCAGACTTTTCACAAGATTTCTTTGGCCGCCAAGCGTATTTAACCGTTTCGGGCCAACTTAACGGCGAGGCGTATGCCTGTTCACTTTCAGATATTTATACCTTTGGCCCAACCTTTCGTGCTGAAAATTCTAACACCAGCAGACACTTGGCCGAATTTTGGATGATTGAGCCCGAGATGGCTTTTGCCACACTCAAAGATGATATGGCATGTGCGCAAAATTATATTAAATATTGCCTGCGCTACGCGCTTGATAACTGCCAAGAAGATTTAGAATTCTTTAACAGTTTTATCGACAAAGGTCTTCTTGAGCGCCTTGAACACGTGGTTAACAGTTCGTTTGAACATATTCCGTACACACAAGCAATTGAGCTGGTTCAAAAAGCAAACAAGAAATTTGATTATCAAGTAACGTGGGGCTCAGATCTGCAAACCGAGCATGAGCGCTATCTGGCAGAAGAATATTGCAAAAAGCCGGTCATAGTAACCGACTATCCAAAAGATATTAAATCTTTTTATATGCGCTTGAATGACGATAACAAAACCGTTGCCGCCATGGACGTTTTGGTGCCCGGCGTTGGCGAGCTGATTGGTGGCAGTCAGCGTGAAGAGCGACTTGATGTCTTAAAACAACGCATGGTCGAATGCAACATTAACGCTGATGATTATTGGTGGTACATGGAACTGCGCACCTTTGGCAGCATTCCGCATGCGGGCTTTGGACTTGGTTTTGAGCGCTTAGTACAGTTTACCACCGGCATGGAAAATATCAGAGACGTTATTCCGTTCCCTCGCTCTCCAAAAAATCTTTTGTTCTAAATCTGCAAAACAAAAAGGGGCAACAGCAATTACGTTGTTGCCCCACAAAAGAAATCTGAACAAAAACTAGCAGCAAGAGCCTGAAGACGAACAGCCACCAACTAATTGAAACCGCGGCATACGCATACCATTAATTTCAACATCTTCAAGAAACATTTCGAGTGGACGAACCCACAAAGCGTCTTTCTCAAACCCTTCGCTCTCGTACAGCGCTTGGTACAACACCATTTTTTCAAGCGTTTCTGAATGGTTTACAATACCAAGAACTTGATATTGCTTGCCTTTGTAATGTTGATAAATACCAGGTTTTAGAATCATAAAAGTATCTCCTTCGTTAATAAAAAATTATTTTTTATAATTTTACTAAAAAATAAAGAGTAACCGAATCATTTTTGAAAGCAAAAATATTGTGCTTTTGTTCATTATTGTTATTCTTTCTCTCATTGTATCATAACCACCACGGATAGAAAAAAAGGAGAAAAATGTTTACCGGCAATAACAATCGCCTTCTTGGCTTTGGCTTTGTTTTTTTGTTGTCATTATCAGTACATGCAGCAGGAGATTTTGAAGCAATTGGCAATGATGAAGACGAAATTGAAACCCCAACCTGTAGCCAATTTTTTGACGACCTTGCTGACTACGGAACAGAATGCGTAGAAATTGCACGCGGCATGTGGCAAGACGCGACAACCGTTTCAGCATTAACACCAAGCTCTCCCTGGCTTGCAAAAGAAGTTGCACGCGACATAACAAAAAGAAAAGAACAAAGAATTTTAGAGATTGGTTTTGGACCTGGCAGCGTTACCAAATACATTATTAAAAAAATGCACCCCAAATCAACACTTGATGGCGTTGAAATTATGGAAGATCTTTACAAGTACGCCGAGAGACGTTTTCCTAAAACCGAATACGAAAAGGTAAATCTTGTTTGTGGTGACTTTGTAACGTGGAAACCAACATATGAACAATATGACGTTATCATCACAACCGTACCCTTTACTAAACTACCCTTCGAAGTTGTAAAAGGCATTCTCGAAAAAATACTTAAGCTCCTCAAGCCAAATGGCAAGCTCAGCTGCATTGCACTCATGGGCTCTCGAACATTGGGCTATTGTTCATGGGACAGAGAAAAGAGAAGAACGTATGCTGAAAAAATAAACCTTCTTGATTCTTGGAAACGTGAAAACTTTACTCAAGAAACCCCGGTACGCATTTGGCTTAACCTCACCTCTGCTTACGCATATCATTTAACAAAAAATGCTTAAGCTCGGTTAAAAACTCAGCAGATACACCATACTCTTTTTTTAAACCCTACTTTTTGACACAATAAAAAAAGTAGGGTTCTTTATTTTTAGGGGGAAAAATCGGGGAGAAATCTATGAACAAAATTTATCGCTTGTTCGTTTTTTATTCATTTTTTGCAATCTCGCTTGTGCACGCCAAAGATACCACGTGGACCGTGCTGATACACATGGAAACGGATGCTAGTTTAAGCCAGTGGGCATTGGAAAATTTAAACGCTATGGCACAGGCAGGATCGCAAAAGAAGAAACTCAATATCTTGGTACAACTGCACGCGCAAGGCGATTATTTGTGGCGCTACAAAGTTGATGACAAAAAAATAAAACAAAAAGATCACGTACTCATTCAAGAGCATTGCGGCAACGATATTGTTGAAGGCATGCGCTGGGCAGCCAAAGAATATCCAGCAAAAAACTACGCACTTATTTTATGGAACCATGGTTTTGGCGCCCTAGACACCGACGTTTTTCAAAAACCAGAAACAGGAAAATTTGATTGGCAAGCAGAACCAGACAGCAACATGGCAGCATGCTTTGATAATTTTTGCTTCTTACGCAAGCCATTGCTCACTGAATATCCCGATCATGCCACCTACCACCGCGGTATCATGCTTGATGCTAACAACGAACGCAGCTACATGACCAACGACATTATGGTTGAAACACTGCGCACTATTTCACAAGATGTTTTGGGCAAAAAGCTGGGCCTAGTAGGCGCTGATGCATGCAAGATGGCCATGGCAGAAATTTGTTATCAAATTAAAGATTATGCCGATTATTTTGTTGGCGCACAAAACTGCGAGCTGGTAGACGGCTGGCCGTACCATGCTATTTTTGAACAACTTGGCAAAAACAGTCTTGAACCACAAGAGTTTGCGCAGGTTATTGTGCAAGAATTTGAAAACTACTATCAAACACATGCACAAAAAGGTCTTTATACACAATCAGCAATCGATCTTTCACTCGTAGAAAATGTACGCGATGCAATCAATTCATTTGTTATGAGCGCACAAAACTACGCTTACTATAATCCACAAGCATTCCAAAACTTGGTGTACCGCGCCCGCCAACGCGCCGTCAACATTTGTACCGCACCATTTTACACCGACTTATCTTCTTTTTTTGAAATGCTTGTGCAAGAGCTTACTACTGACCGCACCAGCAACCCAACAAGCAAAGAAAGCCAAGAGCAAGCAGAGCACGAAACAAGCGAAGCAACAGAAACTACTTCAACAGAAACCGAACAAGAAATAAGCCAACAAAACGAAGAAATAACCGTTGAATCTCTTGTTGAATTGGAACAAGCAGCTTTTGATTGCGCACAAGAACTTCATGTAATCATTGATGGAAATTGTTGGCAAGACGAAGAATGCTGCGCTGAAGAAGAAGACCTTGAAAATCTGTTCTATCAACTTGATAGTGAAACCATTGAAATTATTATTCAAGAAATGATTGAAAGCTTTTTCCAACCATGCGACTTTGAAGAAATTAACCTAGCATGGGCCCGCAACAACCTGATTGAACAAGGACGACAGGTAATTGCAGCCATTAACAATGCCGTTATTGCCAACGTCACCGGCAGCAGCATTTCACGCGCTCGCGGTCTTTCAATTTATTTCCCCTACAATCACGTAGAAAGTTCTTATCCCTACACACGCTTTGCACAAGAAAGTTTGTGGTTAAATTTCTTGATTGATATTTTGGGCTGCAGTTATTAATTGATACAAGATCTTTTCAAATAAAAAAGGGCTGCCGATTTGGTAGCCCTTTTTTATTTAGTTCAAAAAAATATTATAGCTGCGAGTCAGTAACCTGATCAAAACCAGGATTTGAAGGATTGGAAACCGGAAGTAGCTTGCTAAGATCGTCAGGGTTGATCACAAAACTTCCTGTCATATCGGTTGGTTCTGTTAATTGGCCTATTCGCAATGCTGCTGCTTCTTCTGATGACAAATGCACCGACGGTATTTTTGGCTGTTCCGTCAAATCTGAAGGGCTCATTAGTAATGGCAATGATGATGATGGAAAATCGAAAGTAGAGGGAAATGGCTGCGCAGCAGAAAATGCTTGCGTCGCTGGAGTAATTGGCCGACCTGCCGGAACAAACGAAAGAGGTCGCAAGCTAGTTGGAAGCGCTGATGGATTGCCGCCTTGAGAATCTTCAACAAGTGACAACGCTCCAACGCCTTGACCCAAATCAGCAATATCAGAAGTATAATCTTGTTCTTTAGCTGCGTACGTTGTCCATGTTTTCAAAACGTTAATACAATCGTCAGTATCAGCAAAGAATTTTTCCCAACCATGACAATTACGACAATGTTGAAAAAATGCTCGTGCAGCATTTGGTGTGAACATATTCATAACTATTTGCTTTTCATCGCTCAAGCAATTATCATATGTTTTTTTGTCAATTGTATCAATAGTGTACCCCCACACACCCCACTGCCACCCAGCACCATATCTTACCGAGCTTACCCACACACACGGAAGAAAGTTCTTAGAATTAAGCGAGAAAAACCATTTTTCAACTTTTTGAACTATTTCTTCAAAGTAAACACTCGTCAAAACGTCTTTGCGCCAAACTGGAGCAAACCACACACGATTAACTTTGTCTTTAAAATAGTAATGATACACCGGAACAATCTTACTAAAAAGATCGCTCCCAAAAAGCTGAACATAAGCCGTTGCATCAAGACAAACACGCACTAAAAACCGCATAACTTTTTCCATAAGAATTGGCGCAAACTTGTTTTGATCAAATCCTGCAACCGGATACGTCATTTGCTGTACGGCATTGCGCGCATCAAAATACAAACACAATGCATCGCCCTGCTGCGCATTTTTACTTACCCAGGCAAGAGCATCTGCTTGAGCCTTTTTTTCTTCTTCATTGGTTGGTTTTATCTCAACAAAAACACGCAGATCTTTATCGAGCGTTTCATAATCACCAAATCCTAGCAAGCCATTCATTATAGATTCATTAAATTCTTTAGACGCAGCACTGAACAACGAAACTGAAGTAAAACAGGCAAAACCAAAGAAAAGTCCAGCAACTTGTTTTGTCATTTTTTTCATGCAAAAACTCCCTCATAAAAAACTATTAAACACAACAACACACAATGTTAAAAATAATTATGATCACTCTGCTTTTCTCCTACTTCAAACAAAGTTCTCCACTCTTTGCATGCAAAAAAACTTTCCCAACTATCAAAAATTTTAAATGTTTTGACTACAGAAGAAGCAGCAGATTGATAAGAAAAGATTGCTACTCTAGCCTCAATCGATCTGTCTTCTGACTTTATTGGCGTAAACCAAAAACCCCAACCAGGCCCCCAAAAAGAACAATGGGTTACCCAAACACACGAGCTATAACCAGCTCGCTCACTTAGAAAATAATCAGTAAGTTTCTTACCAGCAGCGGCACAAATACTTTGGAAACTCGGCCACTTTTTATTATGTGACGCAGCATCAAGAGTTCCTTTAAAATGATGTATCTTTTTGCTAAATGTAGTAAGTGTTTGCAAAGAAATTTTATCGGCATCTGTTTTATAATCATTCATCATATTTTCATACACACGCATATCAACGGCAACGCGCATAAGCGAAAGCAAGAGCAGAACAAAAAAATTATGACTTTCTATCTCACTTGAAAATATTCCTTCATAATCATATTTCATGGCGTTACGAACATACAAATAGGCACACACCGAATCATAGAAAAAATTACTATAAAGCCAGTCCATTGCAGGATTAGCAAGCTCTGGCAATTTAGAATCAAGCATCTTGTACATATATTTGGTAAATTCAGCATAGTCCTGCTTACGCAGCAATTGACCAGCAAAAGCTTTATCAAAAGATTCTGACGTCGCGCTGCTGCCCCACCCAAACCACGAAGATGTTACTGACAATGAAGATGATGATGATGCTGAATAAAGCGAAGAAGAAGTAGCAACAAGAAAAAGAAAAAAAATTATAGTATAGTTCTTCATACGATCTCCCGAAGCATTATTTATAGCAATGAGCACCACGACCCTTGAGCATCTAACTGTTTAGAAATTTTTTCAAGCTCTAAAAAACCGAGATCGTCTGGCACACTAAAAAAAGAAGCCCAGTCACCGCAGCGCCTAAACAAAGTAAAGATATTTGAAAGAATGTTTATACGCAAAGAACATGCAATTTCTTTATCAAAAATATTAAATTTTTCAATCGACCGGTCAACCGCATCAAAATCAATCAAAGGTAAACGGTCTGCAGGATCTGTCAGGCACATGGCAGAAAATTTTTCAATCAGCGACTCTTCACGAACATAACAATAACCAATCCAATTATACGGCTCAAAAAACATTTCAGCACGTTCACTAAACCATTGGTTTGCTCGTTCAAGCGCTGTTCGAAAATTACACAACTGGGCAGTTGTAGCAATTTTTACTAAAGACCTTTTAAAAAATGAATAACAAGAACGAGCATTTTTTTTGCGGGTAGGCAAGAAAGGCCCATAAGCGTAATGAAATAAAACACAATCCAAAGCTATACGAATGAGACAAACCAAAAGTCGAGAAGAAACTAACTCGCATTCATCTTGCTCAAGTCTAATAAAATCTGACTGTTCAATACTTGAGCATACGGAAACGTAGAGTGCTATAACATTACCTTGGTCAGCATGCTTTTCTATAAACTCTTGAGCATCTTTATCGGCATGGCAGCCAGAAAGATGAACCATAAGCTCGCCATAATTTTGGCTCTTAAGCAACTGCTCAGCTTTGAATTCATCAAAAAAAATATCGTCAGAAAAAGATTGGTAGGTTGATGCAGCAGAACACGGCATCTGGCATACAAACAGCGCAAGAAAGAATACAAGAAAGAAGATCATGGTGCATCATCCTATCTTCCTGCAGTTCAAGGTTTACAATTTTTTAAGGCATCAGCAATTCGCTCAGTTGCTTGAACGTAGGATTCTTTGCGACTAAACAATAAAGGTTCACCAAAAACTATGTCAACTGCTCCACGCGAACGTGGCATCATCGTATCATAAGGACAAATAGTTTGCGAACCAATTATGCTCACCGGAATTATTGGCACACCCATTTCTATTGCCAACAGCCCCGCTCCACCCTTGAGCGGCAATAAGTCACCAGTTTCACTAATCATGCCTTCAGGAAACAAAACAACTGATATTTTTTTATCAAGCAAGCGGCCAACCGTGTCTAACCCCTGCTGAATATTTTCACTTTCGTGACGAGGAAACGGAAAGGCATGCATCAAAAACTCACCCGGAATTGCTGCCCACGAAAACGTTCCGTACAACATATCGTTTGCTGCTGCAAAAGCCAAACGCCAACGAATACGCCATGGCAGGGCTGCAATGAGCGCCAACGGATCGATATAGCTTGTGTGATTGGGCATAAAAATTACTGGGCCCTTGAAATTTTTTAAGTGATTTTTGCCATGCACACGCACCTTCATAAATAAGCGTGCAAACAACAAGAAAAAACTTTGAAAAAATATGCGCATGCCTCGCACTAAAAACCATGCAGGCCATTTTTTTAGCGGAGCACTCAGCTTGACCGGTTCTTTTTTTGCAATCATTTCTTCAAGATCGGCAACGCTCGTTTTTGGTGTTATTAACGTCTCGTCAATTGCCGCTGCAAAATTTTGCTCAATGCGCATAATCAGCTCAACGGTGAGTAGTGAATCAAATTGCAACTGACCCAACGTAGTATGCGCATTAATAGTTTCAAGATCTCGCCCACTCATTTGCGCAATGATACGCATGAGTGGAGATTTAAACGTAGCAGACTGATCAACTGTCTGCTTACCAGCTGAGGCAATAAATTTCTTCACTTCTTCTTTTTTTATCTTCCGCGTAGCCGTTCGTGGAAAATCGATATCTTGCCACACCGACCACCCGCCAATTTGTTGGTACGAAGTAAGTTGATTGTTGGCATGCGCAACAATCTGGTCAGGCGGCCCTGCACCATCGTCAAGTAACAAAACTGCATGGATCTGTATCTGCCCCCCCGGTTGCTCAAGCCCAAGAACACAACTATCCTTAACCCCAGGCAGCTCATTTAACTCCCCTTCAATGTCTTCGGGAAAAACGTTTTGCCCGCCGGGGCCAAGGATCATGTATTTTTGTCTACCCTTCAGATACAAAAATCCATCACTATCAAGACTCCCTATATCCCCTGTTCTAAACCAACCCTCGCTTGAGAATGCTGCACGCGTTTTTTCTTCATTGTTATAATATCCTTTAAATATATTGGGACCCTTAACTAAAATTTCTCCATCGTCCGCGATGGAAAGTTGCACCCCCGGCAAAACCTTACCCACTGAGCCAACGCGATGAGCTTTAAGTGAGTTATACGTCAACACGGGAGACGTTTCTGTTAAACCGTAACCTTGTAATATTTTAATTCCTAAAGCTTGCCATTTCTCTTCCAAAAGTGGATCTAAAGCCGCCCCTCCACAAGCAATAATGTCTAGCTTTCCTCCCATTGACTTTAAAATAGGCCGAAACATTAAACGAGAAAGCCACTTGCTTGCAACCGCTTTTGAAATTTTTTGCATAGATTCGAAAAGTTTTTTCTTGCCACGCACCTCAACATCATCTTCAATTTTTGCCATAAAAACTTTTAAAAATTCGGGGACGGTTATTAATTTGGTAATGCGATATTCTTGCAACAACGAACGTATGGCCGTGTGCGAGTGGGCATAGATAATCTGCGCATGCAAATAAAACGGCAAAAAGAATCCGATAGTCTGTTCTAAAATATGACTCAGCGGCAATAAAGAAAGAACTCGCTCCTTGCCATGAAAGGGAAAAATTTTTGCCACCGCAATCATATTTGAATAAATATTATTATGCGTTAGCATAACCCCTTTTGGGTCACCAGTGGTGCCAGATGTGTACAGTATTTGCATGAGATCATCTTCGGTTGCTTGATATTCTTGCATAGCGGCAGGATCTAAAAAACCAACAAGTTCTGGCAAAAGTTCAATATCAAAGGTTTTAATTGGCCCGCAATCTTGACGAAAAAAAGTATATTTAAAAAGTAATTGCGCATCAGTTTGTTGAATAATCTTTTGGACCATTTTGCCCAAACTTTGAATAGTAAGCGGCACGATAACCACGCCACGCAACAAACATCCCCACATCAAACAAATCCAATACGGCGAGTTTGGTGCAACAATAACAACACGATCGCCCGGTTTAATACCAAGTTGCGCCAAAAAAACCGCAACTTTACGCGAAAGCTCATACACTTGTAGAAAGGTAAGCGATACCGTGCGATACCCCATGCGCATTGTCAGTGCTGTCTGATGAGGAAATTTTTGAGCATTATGCTTAAGAATAGAGGTTAAAACCATGAGTGGGCACCAGTTTCGATGTTAAAATCTTTATTAAGCTGAACGCTATCACAGCGACAAACCAAGAGTCAACGATCAAAAAACTAGCTCAAAAATACTGCGTACTACGAACAAAACCCATACGCTAACGTCTGGATCTCTGATCAGAAGTCGTAGTTGTCTTGTTTTAATTTTTTTGTAGCAACTTTTTTACGAAAAAATTTTGCAGGAAAAAAAATAGCTCGCAACAAAGCGAGCACTTGCAAAACATGCATAAAGAAATCCTCCCCTAAAACCCCCGGGCATTCTCCCCAAAATGCACTGAGCGCGTTGCCAGCTAACCTCTACGACTAAAAATTTTTCATCTGGCAACACGCTCAAGCCAATAATTGTGGAGAATACTATTAGCTTATTTGGTCCACAAAAATCTTTCTGCCAATGCTGCTGCAGGAACAGCAAAGGTAAGAACAAAAAGAAGATTCAAGCCATAGGTAGGAACGTGGCCAAGGTCACCAAGAAGGAACCATGCACCAACAACGGTCAACACAGCACCACACAAAATTTTAGGATTCCATGGTCCGCATTTTTCTTTCTTCGAACATTCCATGTGACAACTAAGTTTGCTAATACCCAAAAACAACACAAACCAGCTCCAGAACATGCCTTTAGCAGAAGCCATACCAAGATTGTCTAACATGAACCAAAGACCAAGGGCAGCGAAAAGTGCAAGGCCTAACGTAGGCCAATTACGATGTTCCATGACATACTCTCCTTCTTTTGTACGACATACAAAAAAAACACACACTTATACAACAATGTATCTCTTCATCATATAATTTTTATTTCAATTGATATCATCAGAAAAATGACTTTGTGTTGCTGAAGAAAAATGCTCAGTCCCGTTTTTTGGAACAGCGCGGTCTCGAATTAGTAAACCAATTGGTATTAAAAAAATTACCACATGAGCAAGGCTCATGTCAAACGTTGGTAACCAACCAGCATCGCCAACAACAAACCATGCGCCAACAACACTCAAAATGCTACTAAACCATAGTGGGTAATTAAAAATAGAATCAAAAATAGCAGAATAATAACTCATTTTTTTATACATTAAGCAAGTCAACCCAAAAAAAGCCAACAGCCAACTGCCAGATGTTCCAAAATGTTTTAAAAAAGAAATCGGCATCAAGTACATAACAATATTGCCGAACAAAAACCAACTGCCAACAACCGTTAAAACAAGACCCACCCAAAACATTGCTTGAACTAACTCTTCATGAGACTTGGATCGGCTATAAACCATAATATGAATGCCAGCAAGAATCATAAGCCAAACCCATATGCTTCCCATGGTTGGAAAACCAAATGACCCCAGCATAAACCAGAGACCTAATAAAGAAAAAAATACCAAACTTAACGTAGAATTAAGAAATATTTTGTCTAAACAAACCATCACTCATGCTCTCCTTTTTTGGGCAATTTTAGTAAACCATTTTTGCCCTCAACTTTTCTCAGCATAATGACTCAACTACGAATACGCAATTTTATCTAAACAAAATAATATAGTGCTGATTTTAGCGTTATTTTTTTACACAAAAAGTGCCATGAAGCTAATTATTATTTTTAAAAAAATGTACTAAAATTAGTCAATCTTAATTAAAAATATACCAGAAGAAATCAAAAGTTATGATTATCCATGTTATTGGCCAGCAAAACCTGCGAGCAAATGACCAACAGCATACGCTGCCAAAGAAGCAAAACTACCAATGCCAAGCATCTCCAACCCCGATCTAAACCAATCTTTACCGGTAACTTTTACTTTCATGGCCCCCAAAAAAAATAAAGTAAAACCAGTCAAAGCGCACGCCAAAACAAATGCATACTGCATAACACATGGAAACGCAAAGGCAACCAGATAAACCAATAATGGCACAAAACCAAAAATAATGAAGGAGAAAAATGTATACAAAGCCTTAGCAAAGGGCGATCTATTTACCGTTCCAATCCCTCGTTCAAGCAACGTCATAGCAATAAACGAATCTTTATTACCAGCAAGAAGAGTAACCATAACTTGGGCATCTTGCTCAACAAAGCCTTTTGCTACATATGAATTAATAAGGCATTGTTTCTCTTGGCCCAAATCATTATCAAAAATACTTTCGGCATGTGCTTTTTCTCGCTCTTTATATTCATTTTCTGACCGAGAACTCACATAATCACCAAACGCCATAGAAATGCCATCACCAATCAAATTGGCAAAGCCCAAAATAAGAATCACCCCTGGATTTAATGATGCACCTGAAGCACCAGCAACAACGGCAAATGTTGTTACAATACCATCAAGGCCACCATAAACGATACTTTTAATGTACTTACCATGAAATGATGTTACCACATGCTTAAAAGTACTCATGACTATCCTCTGTTGTTTTTATTTTTTTTTACCGCCCCATTAACGCACCAACTATAAAATGTTTGCAAGAATGCTGCAAGAAAAATTCATTTCTCAATCAAAATAAGAAAAATCTTGTGTTAAGAAAATTATCCATTTTATGGTAGTGACTAACAATTGATAGTACAACACAATTTCGTAACTCATTCACCAATTTTGAGGAGTTTTTATGGTTTTTTTTAGGCAACTAGCCTTCGCTATCCTACTTATGCAGACGTCATCATTACTCGCAACTGCAGCAGAAGAATTCAAAGGAATCACACAAAAAACAAACATGGTAACGGCAAAAACTACTCTAGAATTAACAAAAAATAAAAGCCTACCTTCGCAACGCTTATCAAACAACATACCACGCCGTTCACTTGGACGCACCACGCGGACAGCAAACACAAACTCGCCCGCAATTGCCCGTTATCCTGAACTAAAAACATTAGACATGACTCACGTGACAGAAAATGAAGAAGATATGTTATTTCGCAGCCCACAAGTTTTTGGCTTACATTTTGACGTTAATTCACTTGATGAAGTGAACACCTTTCCACCAGATTGTACCGGCGTTGCAGGGCTTGATCAATTTGTTATTTTTGGCAACAACATTATTAAAAGTTTTAACAAATCAACTGGCCAAGCCGATGGCGGCATTGACACCAACCCAAGCGCATTTTTTGGCGATCTTACGTCAAACCCAATTAGCGGCCCACGTATTCGCTACGACCGCGTAACCGGACGATGGATTTTACTAGCGATAGATTATGACAATTCCTACGACAACAATAAAATTTTACTAGCAGTCAGCAACGAAAGCACCATAACGCCCTACACGTACTGGTATTTTTATTCAATTAACGTTGGCCCAGGAATCTTCTTTGCTTTCCCAACACTTGGCGTTGACGCGCATGCTCTCTACATTGGCGGACATACTTACAGCGGCACTAACAGCGGGATTGCTTTTGTTGTACGCAAGAGTTCTGTGCTGAGCGGAGGCTCAATCGTTTATACACGCTTTAATAACTTAATTGATCTTGAAACCTTTCATGGACCATTCGTACCACAAGGCGTTGACAACTTTGATGCCAACTCAGAATACGGATATTTTATTGGCGTTGATAACGCAAGCTTTGGTATGCTGGCAATGCGCCGTGTTTCAAACCCAGGCGGCACACCAACAATTTCAGGAAATATTCTTATCAGTGTTCCATCAACAACCTACCCTCTTCTGGTACGCCATCTTGGCAATGATAACGGCTATTTTGGCAGACTCGACAGTCTGGACGATCGCTTAACCTGCGCACACATTAGAAATAATAGATTGTGGACAATTCACAATATCGCAACAAACAACGAGGGCGTTAGCTCTTATTCTGTAGACCTAACCCGCACTGCAAGCAGATGGTATGAATTTGATGTTAGTGGCTTTGGCACACCAGAACTTATACAAGCGGGAACTCTTTTTGATGCAACAGCACTCAATGAAACTACCGACAAATCATATTGGACGCCTTCGATCATGACGTCAGGACAAGGACACATGGCAATTGGTTGCAACGTTGCCGGGCGCTACCGCCATGCCGATGCCACCACCGTTGGCCGTCTTGCAACTGATCCCCTGAGCACCACACAAGAACTCCGCCGCATCACTCAAACAGAATTTGCCTACAACCCACCAGCTGACCCAGGTAGTTATTATGGCCGCGCATGGGGAGCTTATTCTTACACATCAGTTGATCCGTGTGACGACATGACCTTGTGGACTATTCAAGAATATTGCAATGACCAAAATTCATGGGGCGTTATTGTACAAAAACTTGGCGCACTCCCTCCAGCACGACCAGTAGAAACATCGCCAGTCAGAATCCCAACGAATCAAGAATCAGTTAGCGTGAGAATTCAAGGCCTTGATCAACGAGGTTCCGGATTTTTTGATTCTGGCGAAGGCTTTGATTGCAGGCTTCAAGTAGAAATTTCTGGCGGTGTTCAAGTGAACAGCGTAGAAGTTATTGATAAAAATACCCTTCTGCTTAACATTTCCACCATCAATGCACCTGTTGGTTCAAAAACAGTTACCGTTACCAACCCTGATGGGCAGTTTACACGCGGACAAAGTATTTTAACTATTTGCCCTGAAGAATAAACGTCAAATCTTTTCATGAAAAAAGAGGTGGAAAATCCACCTCTTTTTTCATACAACCTAGCTACTAAAAAACCATTCAGACCATGACAACGTTCTTACATCAGCAAAAAAATTCTTCCATTCAGAATATATAGCAAAATCTTGAAGCACCATTCCTTGCTTTGCTAAACGCGCAGCTTTAACCGATTCTGCATTATCTTGAAATTTTCTTTGCTCAAGCTCAGTTGGAGACCCGAAAATAATGGTACTCTTAAACTTGCCATAGCAATGCAATATCCAAGCAAGATTTGGAATACGATCATAATCAGTTCGTTGCAAAATCTCTCTCATTCTTTGAAATGCTTGTTGATACGTTATGCTTGTTTTGTCCAAATAACTGCTTAACCAATACCAATACTTCCACTTCAATAACGCATAGACTTTAGGCGCTCCTTCATGTGGTTTTTCAACAGTAACACAACCCAAATAGTCTTCTTGTGTCCGCACCAACGAAAGCAATAAATATACAAACATTTCTAAAAATTCTTCTTGCGAAAGCATGCTCCCTCGATCAAGTCTGCGCACGTAGTGGCGCACCATCATATACATCATAGGCACTTGTTGCCACTCACGTGCGTTCTTTAAAATAAGCTGGACAACTGCTTCTTTTGGATCAGTTTCTGTATAGTAATAAAGATACGGCATCACATTTTCATAGTTTTGGCCCGCAATCCACGCACTAATCAATTGCATAGCCTTGGCATCCCACGGTCCTGGATTTGGATAATAAAAAATTCCTGAAGCCCCATATAAAAAAGAAGGACTTACTACTACAAGGCTCAATGCTAATGCAAAGGCACGCACATGCGTAAACTTCATACCAACTCCTTCTCGTTTTAAAAAAAAGTCCTTCAACTGTCACGTGACAATTGAAGGACCATAATATTCTTATAAATCAGCACCTAGGAAAAATATGAACTTAAATCCGTTATGCTAAAACCTTGGCACAAATCCCACAATCCCATCTGGCAACCGCCATAAACCGTTATCAAGGAACCTGCAGCAAGCACAACCAAAACAGACAACCCTGCTGTTGCTTTGCCAAGCTTTGAAGCTGGAACAAAACGAGAAGCAGTTTTTGCCCAACCAGTTGCTTGTTCTGGCTCTTCTTGCGCCTTTTGCAGTTGCACCGCAGCTGCACGCAATGCCACAGCAATGCTCAACATTTTTTTAAGCATGTTGGCAGTTTGCGCTGGATCAAGACGAGATTCTATACTTTTCTGTACCGCTTCCAGCAAGTTGGTTACTTCTTCTACAACCAATGGTTCAGCTTGATCTTCCGCCATGTGCCCCAATGTTTGCAACTCCCGACGTGCAGCATTTTCTAAGCCATCAGCCAATTGATAAATATCTTTGTTTTCAACAAAAACATTTGCTTCCAAATTACGACTCAAAATAAATGCTCGCGCCAACAACTGACGAATTTCTAGAGCAACCTCTTCCTGATTTTCATCTTCATCACCATCAACATCATCATGACCACCAACCGGCTCTTCGTCATCACTACTAGAACCTTGCACAAGAGTACCTTGCCCAGCTACGTTATCGCGAGAATTGAAATCAGTATCTTGCAGCTCAAGCGATGGTAATGCTTCATGGGTAACGCTGTTACCAGCTGAAAAATCTTGATCTTGATAACTTGAACTAGAAACACTATTGGTATCTTCATGCCAAGCAGGAGAACCAGTAACTCGTTCAGGGCTGCTTTCAGGAGTGCTCAATATCACCACATCAGTTCTTTTTGGCGAAGCTGGCGGCGTCCTTCTTTCAGGGCTTTTACCAAAAATATCAGAATCATTCGCATCAGCAAAAACTTCACCCGTATCAAAACTATTACGTGTTCTTGGCAAGACTACTGGCTCACTTACTGGTTGCACTTCTAGCGGCGTTTCAACCGGAATGCCAACAAAAGCTGGTACTGAGGTTTTTTTTGTACGTTTTTTTGTTGATGGAGCAACATTAGCAACATACTGCAATTCCTTGCCAATCCACGAACGCTCTATTGAACGTTTTTTTGCACCAGCTTTTTGATACCTCTCAAAATCTTCACGCGAAACCATGCCAGTATAAACACGCCCTCGCTCAGTTCTTGTTACTTCAACAAAATTAAAATCAAACTCTTCAGTCTTTTCTTGAGAGGCTGCTGCTTGTACCGAGCAACTCAACAGCATAAAGACAAAAGTAATGCCTAATAATTTTTTCATTCTTATCCTCTTAAAACTACCTTGACTATTTTCACGACAACGCTCACTAGACGTAATGATTACCAATATTCAATAAAATAATCAAGGTTATCATAGTTTAAGATGTTGAAAAAATTGTTTAAATAATATTAAGCAACGAATGAAGAACGCCGGACACACTCACCCCTGGTATCACCATAACCCACCATTCCATATAATTACCAAGCAGCATAACACTTAGCGCTGCCCCAAGACCACCAAGAGACCACATCAAAATGCGCTTGTACATTTGTAAACGCACGTAGTCAACAATAACACCCGGCGCTGCTTGATTCATGGTATCAATATTTTGTTCCATTTTTGTTTTAACAATCATTAAAACCTGAAAAACTTCACCCAAAACTTTGGCAACATCCAGCGCTGTTGAACGACTTGTTCCTTGAATAATGGCAGTAAACTGACGATAATTTTCATCCAACTCACTCAAATGACCCGTCAATTCAGTGTCAGATTCATCAACTTCTTCTTGTAATAATTTTTGTATGTATCCATCAGCATCAGCGTGCCAGGACTGCAAGTCCTTAAATACTACTTGTTCAAAATCTCTACATATGTTATTCAGGCTTTCAATACGCGCTCTAACCCTCGGTGTTTGTTGTTGATTCTTGAGTGCTTCAAGATCGCTGTGCAGTGTTTGCAAAAAATGGTACTGAGCATGCAATGCCGCCACACTTTGTTCGATATTAGTGTGCAAACCTTCTCTACTGCCAGCACTAAAAACGTCAGTCGCTGTCAAGCCAAAGCCCAACAGAACCATCAATTTTATAATCTTCTTCATCATCTTCTCCTTCATACTTTTTTTGAACCAACGCTACAACCTCATCAAAAAAAATTTTGACTTCAAACGTATGCCCAGCAAGCAGGTCCGTTATAACCTTTTGCATAGTTGCCATAACATCAGGCGCAGCCCAACCCATATCGCTGTTAGAACGTTTGCGCTTGGGCGATTCGACAGGAAGAATTTTTTGATTTTCTAAAAGATTTACATGAGCTGTTGCAAAAATTCTAAGCGCACGTTCAAATACTTTTTTTGCTTCAACAAAATTTTGGACAATCAATTTATCACTATTTGTTAAGTAAGAAAAAATAGAAAAAATTGCAGCACAACAAGCATTGCACAAACTCGCTTTTTGCTCAGAAGGAAGCAAAGTATCAGCAATCTCTACAAAAAATACAATCTTATCAAGACTACTCAACCCGTGCGTCATACGATCAACATCAAGATACGTATAGTAAGCATTACTCTTAAGCAAACCAACAACACTCCCGCATTGATCAACTTGTTTCTTAAGTAACTGGTAATCAACCACGGCACCTGAACACTGCGCATAAAAAACAAGGACACAAACAATCCACAAAATCTTCATACCACGTGCTCCAGTCTTACATAAGAACGATTACGCATTGCTTTAAAACAACGAGCAATATCAACACAACCTTCTTCTTCAAGATATCCTTGTACCGCTTGGCAAAGACTCTCTTCTTGTTCATTGTCAATAATATCAACATTCATTGGTTCTTTTGCCTTGCGTTCAATAGCATATTTTTGATGCATCGCATCAAGCAAATCAAGCATATTATTACATATCGCAATTTTTGCTTCAGGAGCAAAACCTCTAAAATGATCAGTTTTGATAATATTTTTGAAATTTTGGTACAATCGATAAAAATGCTCAAGTTTAACGGGTGTATGCTCTTCTTGAAATTCTTCAGCAATCTTACGCCGCTCTGCCAAGAGTTCTTCATGAGAATAACCAAGTACTTCTTGCTGGAATCCTGCTTCTTCTCGAATAATTCCCTCTATTTCTTCAGCAATAATAGCTGATTCTTTTTTTCTGCTGGGCGAACTGGACAAAGAAAGCCTTGATGCAAATCTTTGCAATACCGTTTTTGGACGATCACTAGCGTCTGAGCCGCTTCTGCCACGACTTTCTTTGTTAGAAGATGCAGCAGAAAAACAAAAGTTATAAAAACTCAACATGAGCATGGAACTACAAACCATTTTATGCCAACTTCTCATATGCCCCCCTCAGGCTCAATCAGGCTTAACTAAAAAAATCTCCCTACGTCGAATATGCCCATTTAAAAATTGTCTGGCTTTTCGGGCAATTCTTCAAGGGTTGTTGGCCATTCTTCAAAATACGGGAAAACATTAACCATGGCCTTTCCTAAAAGATCATCAACGATGGTTTGAAGACCTAGCATCTTTTCATAATTGATCAAATCAGTACCTCGACCACCCTGCCTCTCATAGTTCATATGTACTGCTTGAATCAAAGATAACATCTCTATGCATAAGTCAAACTGATGTCGATAAGCATATCCACGCACTTCTTCAGTTTTTGCCAAAGAAGAGAAACAGTTAATCAAGTTATCAATAACTTGTTGATGATTGGCAACAGCTCCTTCTAACCCAACTTGTTCTCGAAGCTCTTCTCGTTCTTGCATTAATTCAGTGAAAATTTGCTCAACAGATTTATCCCTGCGCGGAGATAAACGCGATGCCATACGCCCCATGAGATCACGAAAGCTGCCACTGCCATCAGAACCACCCCTGCGATGAAAAGAACCCCCTTTTTTTTCAGACGACGACGATGATGCAGAAAAACAAATAGTATTCAAACAGGCTACCAATACACAACTAACCACTACTCTGCCCCAAATCTCCATAAGCCCCTCCCCAAAGGTGATTATGATACCAATAATGCTTTCTAAAAACAGCGCCAAACACGTTAGGCGTGTTTTTAGCGTAGCATAGTCAGTTATAAGCAAAAAACAGTTTGTTCTTTTTGGTCTAAATTAAATAGCAGATAGAGAACAAGTCCTTTATGCATCAGCTATTCTGGCAGCCTTTGCTTGTTCTAGAGACTCACGCATGCCCTGAAAAAAAGGCCCAACATCAAGTACCCCTTCCCCAAGCCAGCCATTAAATAAAACTTGAAACGTTTCTTGCGCAAGTGTACCTACAGGCTGTTCAGAAGAAGCCAGAGAATACTTTAAATAGCCAAGATGTTTGAGATAACCTTTGTACGCCTTTTCATAAAGATTCATAATACGTAGGCTCAAGGGTTTTCTTGCCAACTCATCAAGAGAATCGGCAGTAGTCAAGGAAACTAACAAATCGTGGATTTGGGCAAAAACATGGCCATTAATCATAGTCTCTGGCTGTACATACAAATGAGCAAACGAAAACTTAAGCGTAATTTCTTGTTCGAGAGCTCTGAGATCGTCAATAGCTTTTTGTAGTGGGTTGCTGCCTAAACCTCGCGGCGAACCTTTTGGCGAGGATGACGGCGATTTTGGAACAATTATCCCCAATTTTCCCAAGAGCGAATTGCTACGCTTGCGGCCACCTGTTGGCGAATTACTACTACTTGCTGCAGCCCAACAAACATTAGCACTCAGTACTACAACCGCACAAAAACTAAAAGCACACAGCTTTTTTTTCATGGTACCTACCTTTTACGCTAAATAATACTTTCTAGCTCAAGAAGATCTTCTTCATGTCCAGTTTTTTTCATCACTTCTCTTGTACGCTGAACCACCAAGTCTCTCCAACCATCCAACGCCATATCTTTTTTATCTAAAATAACTCGCACATGCTTGGTCATACTTTCCCAAAAAGTTTTTCTCACAAAAAAAAGATTAATTGAACGATTATTACTAACCACTTCAGCAAGGTAACTTTCGTAAATACGAACAAAGTCATCCAGTAAGGTGTTGATACAAAACCACATATCGTCCATACAGATTACATCGTCAACATCAAGCCGAACCAAGCAAAAAAAACTACTAATATCTTTCAATAGCTGTATATAGTCCTGCTCGATGCGAATAGTGCCTTTTTTGCTAGCAAGTTTTAACTCATCACTTAAAATTTTGGTATGAAAATTTTTTAGAAGTTCTAGTGAAATAATGGCAACCTTGGTGTCATCAATAGCGTCAATCATTCTTTTAAGAATAAAACCATTCATTGCAATTGTTTCTTCACGAGCTTGTTGCACCACCGATTGCAAACGCGGACAAGCTGGGGGTGAAATTTTAGATATAGAAGAAGCACCGTGTGAAGAACTTCGAGCCCTGAGTAAACTCTGCCTTGGAGACCTTGGGCTTTTTGCTGCAGCATGCACCTGAAAGCTCCCAACTATCCCGTAAAAAAGGGCAACAAGTATAAGCAAATTTTTCATGTAAAATCCTTTGGTGTAACATTATAAATCTTCTGTTTTACGCGTTGGGCAGTATTCATTCACATACCACGCATACATTGACCTGATACCCTGAACAAGCGTTGTCTTTGGCTGATACCCCAACAATGTTTGCGCTTTTGCAATATCCGCATACGTAACAGCCATCTCTGTTCGCGGTGCTGGCAGGCGCACCTGCTGAGCCTCTTTGCCTACTACCTGCTCAATTGTTGCAACAAAATCATCCAACGAAACAGTTGAACCATAAGCAAGATTGATCACTTCAAATCCAATATTTTTTTGCATAAGACTGTCAATTGAACGCACAATGCCATCAACAATATCGCCAACATAAGCAAAATCACGATGCAGGCTACCTTGCCCATCGTAACGTGTCAACGATTTCTCATTATGAATAGCATCAATAAATTTAAACGCGGCCATGTTGGGCGTTCCACGCGGTCCATAAACAGTAAAAAAACGTAAACAGGCACAGCGCAAACCAAACAAATGGTGATAGGTGTACGTTAACAACTCGCCTGCTTTTTTGCTGGCCGCATAAGGACTTGTTGGCCGATCGGTATCGTCGATCTCTTTGAAAGGAACCTGAACATTGTTGCCATAAACACTGCTACTTGAAGCAAAAACAAAATTCTCTATACCAAATTTTCTTGTCAGCTCCAGCATGTTAAGCGTACCCATGGTATTAACTGCCAAGTGGTCCTCAGGCTTTTCAATACTAGCCCGCAGGTCGGCGTAACCAGCTAAATGACAAATAACGTCGGGCTGCTCTTGGGCAAAAATGGCCGACATTCTGTCCATATCCAAAATATCGGCCTCGTAAAGTATGCATAATTTTTCTAGGTCATGCGCTTGAATTGCAGCAATATTACGCCGCTTCCAAGCCGGATCGTATGTTGGGCAAAAGTTGTCAACAATCACCACACGATTGCCTCGCTCAAGCAATGCTTGAACAAGATGGCTACCAATAAAACCCGCCCCACCGGTAATCATAATTTTTTTTCGGGCAAGCTGCTTAGTTTCAACCCCGCACACCATCCAAATAGTCAGGCCTAAAACACACAGCACCAACAGAACAAACCACGGCATTCGTTTTTTTAATACAAAAGAATTCATTCTGTCCCCTCTTTTTTCATTTTTCTATGCCTGCCTCCACCACTCTAGCCCAGGCACTCAAAAAAATTCAAGCGGGAAGAAAAAGAAGACGCGAAAAAATCTGCTCAAGTTGATCATGTTCTTTTTTGGTTTCAAAGTCTTGAACAACTTTGGCACGACCTGCACGGCCCATAGCGGGCCACGTAGCAGGATTTTTAATCAAATAATCAAGATATTCAGTCAATGCCTTAATATCTTTTTCAGGTGCCAAAAAACCAGAAATACCATGCTCAACTAGTTCTGGAATACCACTATGGTAGGTACTAATTATCTGCAGTCCCATTGCCATTGCTTCTTGTATTGCATTAGGAATACCTTCTTGTTCGCCACTAGCAGCAGTAACCGAAGGATGTATAAAAATATGCGACTGATCAAGCAAGCGAACTACTTCTTCATGAGTTTGCCGACCAACAAGTCTAACATTGCTTCTAATACCTAGCTTATCTATCAACCGAGACAGTTGATTCCGTATGTTCCCATCTCCAACAATGGTATATTCGATATTTTTATGGTTTTGCAAAATACGAGCCACCGCTTGCACGGCATATTCAATTCCTTTCAAGCCAGTTAAGCGACAAACGGTAATCAAACGAATGATGCCATCTGGAGCAGGAGCACGCTCTCTAAAAAAAAATTTTTCTACGTCAGTTGATGAATGAAGCGTGACAATTTTTTCAGAAGATGCACCCAGAGAACGCAAACGATCTGCAAAATAATCGCACACCGGCAACAAAAGATCTGCCTTTTTAATAACATCGTCATAAGCATGGGGATCTTTTTGTAGATAGGCACTTAAATCATGTCCACGAAAAAAAACCAACAATTTTCCAAATATTTTTTTGTCATTTAGAAGCGCTAAACAATCGCGCGCTAAGGTGCCAATCTGGCACAAAATAATATCAAAATTACCGTGTTCGAGTGGTATGCCCTCATAAAAAACTCGGTCTAAAAAATCATAATCTTTAAGAACTTCAGGAAGTGTTGGGTCAGGAGCAATTTTGGCAAAAATTTTTACATCATAGCCACGATCAATCAGACCACGAATTTGACTCACAACAAACGTCTGCAAACCATAGGGAAACTTTGTCACAACAAAAAGAACTTTGATTTTTTCTTGCTCACAAACTGGAACAGCAGCATATGCCGAACCAGAGAACAAAAAAATTAAAAAAACAACAATCAGATTCATTCTTCTCCTTGAACAAGCGAATACAAAATTTTTTCAAGCTTATCATTTTCTTTGTTCATTTCGTATTCTTGCTCAATCTTAGCGCGGCCAGCACGGCCAATGGCCGGCCACAAATCAGGATTTTTAACAAGGTAGGAAATATGCTCTGAAAGAGCCGCAACATCTTTTTCTGGTGCAAGAAAACCAGAAATCCCATGCTCAACCAACTCAGGAATACCACTGTGATAAGTACTCACAACCGGCAACCCCATGGCCATTGCCTCTTTGAGTGCATTGGGGATACCCTCTTCATTGTTGAATGCAACAATTGACGGCAAAATGAAAATATGCGACTGATCCAAAATACGCGCAACTTGTTCAGAAGGTTGCCAACCCTTGAAGGAAATGTACTCTTCAGCTCCAAGCTCCTTGACCAACTTTTCCAGTCTTATTCGCAAATAACCATCACCGATAATGCTGTAATGAATATTTGGATGGGTCTTGTGCAGCGCAGCAACGGCACGAATGGCATAATCTATACCCTTTTTTTCAACTAACCTACTCGTACTAACAATATTAACTGGCCCTTCTTTAGGAAATGTGCGCTCACGAAAGGCAAACATATTACAATCAATTGCTGAATGCAAGATCACAATCTTTTCTGCCGGCGCCTCTAATATCCTCAATCGATCAGCAAAGCTTTCACACACCGGCAGCAAGAGCGAGGCCTTTGCAAAGGCCTTATCATAGAAATTAGGATAACGACTTGGCAAACCCGTCAAATCATACCCACGAAAAAAAATACACAGTTTACCCGACAACCCGCGGTTAAAATATGATAAGCATGACGATGCTGACGTGCCAAACTGACAAAGAACAATGTCAAAATCACTTTCATTGGCAGGTATATCACCATAAAAAACACGTTGGTCAAAATTGTACTTGTTAATCACACGCGGCATGGTAGAATCACCAACTTTTTCTGCATAAATTTTGACATCATGACCACGGTCGATAAGACCACTAATCTGATTATTGATAAAAACTTGATTGTTATAAGGAAACTTTTGCAAAAAAAACAAAATCTTCATAGCCGGCTTTGCAACATGCTGATTTGAAGAAAAACACTCAGCTATCGCCATGAAAAACAACACCAGCAAGATTAATTTCTTCATCTCTCTCCCTCTTGCACCAATGCACATAAAATTTGTTCGAGCCGTTCACTTTCTGTTTCTAAGTTAAATTCCTGCTCAATAACGGTACGGGCCGCACGCGTCATAGGCTCCCACACATCAGGATTCTCAATTAAAAACTTAAGATTTTGTGCCAACGTAGCATGATCTTTTTCAGGAGCAAGTAAGCCAGAAACACCGTGTGTCACCAGCTCAGGAATACCGCTATGGTAAGTACTCACCACCGGCAAACCCAACGCCATAGCTTCTTTAAGAGCATTAGGAATACCCTCTTGATCGCCAGAAAGTGCCGTCATGGAAGGCAATATAAAAATATCAGATTGATTCAAAATTTTAATTACGTGCTCAGGCTCTAGCCAACCAGTAAAGAAAATATAACTCTTTGCGCCAAGAGCATTCACCATATTTTCTAAGCGATCCCTCTGACCACCTCCTCCAATAATAGTATAGTGAATATTCGGATAAAGCTCATGCAACTGGACAACCGCTTTAATGGCATAATCAATACCCTTCTTGCACGCTAACCTGCTCGTACTAACAATTTTTATAGGACCAGCAACTGGAAGCTCATGCTTTTTAAAAGCAAATTTTTTACAATCAATTGCCGAATGATGTACTACCACTTTTTTTGGATCCGCACCCAGCTCAACCAGTCGCTTAGCAAAATACTCACAAACGGGCAAAAACAAGTCACCTTCTTGCAAAAGCTCTCGATAAACACCAGGATTCCTTTTTTCATAAGCACTAATATCATGCCCACGAAAACAAGTTACCAACTTTCCTGGCAAGTTATCTTTTTTCTTAAGCTCGAGCATCTGAACACCACGCGGACCAAACTGCGCAAGTACAATATCGGCATTTGCAATTTCAGAAGAAAAAGAAGGGAAAATTTTATCAAGAAGGCCATAACGGAGAACAATATCCAACGTTCGGCCCTGCCAAGGCTGGGCATGCATGTACACTTCATGTCCTCGCTCTAACAAACCAACAAATTGGTTAATGACAAAAGTGTTAGTACTAACGGGAAAGTGTTCTTGCGACATAACAATTTTCAAAGGTTTTTGTGATGCTTGCAGCACAGACGCGCTTAACAATACACCAGCAAAGAGAATAATCCTATTCTTCATACTTTCTCCTTTTTTATTATTTCTTTGTGATGCTAGAGCATTGCATAGCTACAAAAAAAATCAAAAAATGGCATATAGTACGCATGGAGAACCCATACTGAAAGAGAATAAAAATAGTTTGAAAATTCATTAAGAGGGTGCCCGTCCTCCAGAGCCACGTAGGGCGTAGGAGGAGCCTGCCACCCGAAGCTACAAGCGCTTTAGCGCGCAGAGCGCAGGGTGGTGGAGGTAAGCGGATTCGAACCGCTGGCCTTCCGCGTGCAAAACGGACGCTCTACCAACTGAGCTATACCCCCGAACATTTCAATAGGCCTGGTGATTTTTGAATTGAGACTAGTCTAGCACAAAAAAACGATTTGCAAAGTCTTTTGTGTTGTTTACTCAGCACAGCTTTTTTAAATTTCATTTAAAAGGCTGGCCTGCCAGACGAAGCTCGTAAGAGCGAAGACTGGTGGGCCTAAGTCGACTCGAACGACTGACCTCCCCGTTATCAGCGGGGTGCTCTAACCAACTGAGCTATAGGCCCTAAATTTAACACCAAGTTTGTACTATAATAAGCAATTTTGTGCAGCGCACGAGCCTATTTACTACTTTATTCAAAGAAAACAGTGCCAAGAGGCACTTTAAAATGATGGACCTATTGTACTTGGTTCCAGAGCACTTTTCAAGCTTTTTTTAGCATTTAATTTCATATTTAATCAAAAACAGCCCTACAGCCCCTTTATGCCGCCTTTAACAGCAACAACCGACTCAATCAATAGATCCAATTTTTAAGAGCAATATTATTGACTATTAAGCTTAAATTTTATCATAATAAGCATATGAAGGTAGCTTTTCTGCGTTGTGCAGGAAGTACAAAGGGAAACCAAAAGGGAGATATCATGGGAAAAACCCTACGATTAGATGCAAAATATCCAAACCAGCTTACCAAAGAGAACAAAAATCACGGCCCAGAACACGAACATAGTGAGTTTTACGAAGGTAAAAAGTCTAAAAAGAGTCAGAAGAGCAAGAAGTACTTCAAAAAAGACTTTCATATTCAACGTATCTGGCCAACCGGTAATGAAAATAAAAAAGGTCAGAAGGTTTAAAACCCTCGCCGTTAAAACCTTGTTTTTCTTGCGTAGATCATCAATTTGGTGTTTACTAAGTAAAAAATCTTATGTTTTTTAACCACGTCATAAGACCCTTAGGTTTACAGCAATGCTTATTGATGATTTACGCGAAAAACTAAAATCAGTAGAACCAGATGTTCAAGCAATTAAACAATTTTGGGAACAATCGAACTCTGGACCCAAGCTCACCACACTCACTGACGAAGTCAATGGCGCCAATTTTTGGCAGCACAAAGACCGCGATGCAATTTCCAGCGAGTACAATCGCTTAAAACATTTGGGCGAAAGTTACGACGAAATTACCAAAGCCTATAACGACAATCTTGAAATGATTGAGCTTTTTGCTGAAAATGATCAAGAGCTTGCAGGGATAGAACCTGAAATTAATCAGCTCTGCCGCAAAATTAAGAAATTCAAACTTGAGCTTTTTCTCAACCAAGACGGCGACGACAAGTACTGTTACATGAGCATTAACGCCGGCGCCGGCGGCACCGAGTCGCAAGACTGGGCTTCAATGCTGCTGCGCATGTACCTGCGCTTTTGCGAACGCGAGGGCTTTAAAGTTGACATCATCGACTATCAAACGGGCGAAGAAGCAGGCATAAAATCTGCCACACTCTACATTCAAAAGAAAAATGCTACCGGTTTTTTAAGAACCGAAAGCGGCATTCACCGCCTTGTGCGCATTTCTCCTTTTGACTCAAACAAACGTCGCCACACTTCATTTGCTGCTGTTGCCGTAACGCCAGAAGCTGAAGACGTAAAAATCGAAATAAACGAAGACGACCTACGCATAGACACCTACCGCGCCGGTGGCGCAGGCGGCCAGCACGTCAACAAAACCGACTCGGCTGTACGCATTACCCACTTACCAACTGGCATTGTGGTCCAATGCCAAAACGAACGTTCGCAAGCACGCAACAAACAGACAGCCATGAAATTGCTTAAATCGCGCTTGTACGAGCGACAAGAAGATGAACGCAGAGCCAAAGAAGGCGCGGTCAAGAAACAAAAAATTGAGTGGGGCTCACAAATTAGGTCGTATGTTTTGCATCCGTACAAAATGGTCAAGGACCACCGAACCGATGTAGAATCACCACAACCTGACCTGGTGCTTGATGGCGATATTATGTTGTTTATTGAAGCTGCTTTGTTGCTTGATGCTGCCGCTACGCCAACCAAATAGATACCGACCCTTATCCTTCGACCCGACTTCGCCAAGGCTTCGACGGGCAGGCAAGCAAGGCCTTTAGCTCTGAGTTTATCGAAGAGTCAGGACGTACGGGCCTTAACACTCTTACTCTAACGAAAAAAATGTTGAACTTTGCACAATTGCTCCGAGACACTAAAGAAATTATTTTTAAAGCTTGCTCAGATCTTAAAGATCCAGTAGCAAAGCACACTCTCCGATGTAGCCCGTACGCCCTGAGCTTGTCGAATGGGTCGGGCGAAATCGGACTAACAAGACCCACCATCATCCTCGGCCTTTCAGGCGGCCCAGACTCAGTCTTTTTGCTGTACCTGCTTGCCCAACTCCAGGACGAAGGGTTTATCAAGCTTATTGCCGCCCATCTTGACCACGGCTGGCGCTCCAACTCAGCAGACGATGTTACTTTTTGCCAAAAGCTGTGCAATAGATTTGGTGTGCAACTGATCAGCGGACACGCAAACAACAATGCCCTGAACGCAAAACAAAATGGCTCGCTAGAAGAACTTGGCCGCAAGCTGCGTCGTTCATTTCTTGAAAACGTTATGCGCGAACAGCAGGCAAATTTGATTGCGCTGGCACACCACCGCCAAGACCAACAGGAAACATTTTTGCTGCGCTTGTTGCGCGGCAGCTCTTTGGCCGGCCTGCGCTGCATGGACAGCATTACACTGCCGTACATCCGTCCGTTGCTAACAACTGACAAGCGAGATATTGTGGCATTTCTTGATGCTCACAACATTGCGTATCTGACCGACCCCACCAACCAGGCAGATGACTTTTTACGCAACAGAATTAGAAAATATGTGATACCAGCCCTGCGCGACTGCGACGAGCGCTTTGAGCAAAAATGCGAAAGTACTATTCAGCATTTGCAAGCCGAAGATGATTTTTTAAAAAAACTTACCCTGCAAGCTTTTGGCAGCATTTTCGATACTAAAATGCATGGCTCGCTTACCGCACTACGCACCTGCGAACCGGTTATTCAAAAGCGCCTAGTTATTCACTGGCTTGTGGAACAAAAAGCATCGTTTAAACCAAGCGAAAATTTTATCACTGAAGTGCTCAAATTTCTCTTAAGCTCACGCGGCGGCACCCACCAACTTGGTGAGCACTGGGCACTCGTCAAAAAACAAAATAGCTTTTGGCTCAAACACAGCGTAGATCAACCAACTCTTTAAGGCATTATTTTTGTTGTCTTTTCCTGCGCCCTATCCCGAACCATTTGCTGCGCAAGTTGGCGATGAAAAACTGCTTCTTCGCGCGCCCGTTTCCCAAGAATTGGCAACCGATGCCACCAGCGAACACGCCCTTTGTCACGATGCTGCTCGTACTGACGTTGCAAAAGCTCTTTTTGCGATGGCACTGTTAAAAACTGAGCACGATAAGCAAGCTCACTTTTATGAAAGCGCTCAGCCGCCCGCTCAACCCGCTTGTGAGCATAAGCAAGCTGTTCTTGCCACGAAAAAATACATTCTTCGTACGGGTCTACAAACACAGCGGCCTGTTGCACGGCGTTGGTAGCATGCGGTGTGCCTGTTTTTTGTTGTTTTTCTTGCCACTCTGCCTGCAGCTTTTTTAAATGCTCTTGCGCAGTAACAACGGCCTGTTGGGCATGGAGAAGTTCTTGCTGTGCCTTTTCTTTTTGTTTGTACAAAATCCAACGCTTACGCTGCAACCGCAACGAGGCATCTCCAGACTTTAATTCTTCAAGTACACGCTCAGAAACCTTGAGCTTGCGCGCTTCTGCCAAAAAAAGCTGATCCTTTTGTTCAGATTTTTCTATCTTTACTTGAGCCTCCGGCACAATGTGCAACTCGTTACTTAAATTTTTACGTTGTTGTTCAAGCGAGCGGCGCACACCATAACAATGGACACAAGCCAAAAGACTTACTAATAACGCAGGCAAAATAACTTTATTCATATTCTTCCCTCCTCAAAAAATTGCCAAAACCCTTTAACAACTTTAGCAAGACGCATGTGACAAGGTAAACAATATCTATTTTCTATGACAAAACTGCTGACTTTTTACTGAGAAAAACGCTACAATAAAATTATAAGAACCGATCGTTAAAAACATAGGGCGTTGGAGAAGTAATGAATTTCAAACACCATTTTTTTGATCTTGAGCTATCGCACCACAAAAAAAAGCGCCTTACACTGTTTATAATTGCCTCGCTGTTGTTTCATGTTTTTCTTCTTTTTTTTGTGTTGCACGTTGGCTTTAACATAAGTTTACCCGAGCTGGTCAAAGCATTTGAACAAAAGATCCAACAGATTCAACCGGTATTTGAAAAAAACGAAATGCCAGCGGCACTCAAACCAAAAAAATCAGACTTTGGTTCTTTTGTATTTTTTGACAATCCAACCGACACCATTCCACAACAGATGCCTGAACCCGTGAGTAACGGCAAAGCTGAAGTACAGGTCGAAGCACCAACAATAAAAGAAAAAGCTCCTGAGAAAAAACAGGCAATGACCGAACTCAAAAAAGAGATAATTGCAAAACCACAAGAACCAGAAAAGAAGCTTGTCCAAAAAGAACTAGCAAAGCCGACAGCACCTAAAAAAATCGAAGAAAGCGTTATCAAAGCACCCGGCCTACCAAAAGAAGTAAAACAAACGGCAAAAAATGAAGTTGCTGAAAAAACTGAAAGCAAAAAAGAGTTCAAAAAAGCTCAACAAAAACTTGCAGATCGCATAAAAAACATTGAAGAAACACAGCAAAAAGTTGCGGCACTAGAAAAACAGAAAGAAGAATTTTCCCCACTCGTCAAGCGCGAGGCAGCCAAAGCTCTCCCCGCACCAAAACAAAATATTGTTGCCATGACACGCGGCTTTTTAGAAAACCTGAAAGATAAGGGCGATGACTGGCTGGAGCGCAAGGGCGATGAAAACAAAATGCCATCGTTTGAAGAGCTCAAATATCTTTCGTACGAACAACGCATTAACTGGCAGTTACAAGCATCATGGAAGCAACACTTTGCACGTCATTTTAGCAATCGCCCACTTCAAGGCAAAGTTGCTGTTGAATTTAGTATTAACGAAAGTGGCGCACTCACACACGCAAACATTATTCAGTCCAGCGGCATGCGTGAACTTGACGATATCATTTTGGCAAGCGTACGCAAAGCAGCACCCTTTCCTCCCTTGCCAAAACATTTTAATAAAACAATCTATCCAACAGCTCGCATAATCTCTGTTCATGCGCATATGTTTGGGTTTTAATAAAGCACCGCACAAGCATGTTGCGTAAACTGACTAACTTGTTATCATGAACTGATAGCACTTCTACAAAAAGGAGAACTCGTGCCAAAAGTTGTCATACTGGGTGCTGGGCTGACCGGTCTTTCCGCAGCTTACCACTTGGAACAGGCAGGTTTTTTTGATTATCAATTATTTGAAAAACAAGATCGAGCGGGCGGCCTTTTACGGTCGTTCCAGCAAGATGGCTTTACCTTCGATTTCACCGGCCACCTGTTGCACATCAGCGACGACTACTTCAGAACTTTTTTACAGACAACCGCGAATCTTGATAACTTCAATTTTATTGAGCGCAAATCGGGCATTTACCTACATAATCAAATCACCGACTACCCATTTCAAATGAATCTGCACGGGCGAGATGCCAGCATTATTTATGAATGCCTGGAAGGCTTTATTAACCGGAGCCAGTCTCTTAAAAAGCCACAAAACTTTTACGAATGGGTTTTAAAATATTTTGGCAAAGGCTTTGGCAAGTACTTCTTTTTCCCCTACCAAGAAAAAATTCTTTCTTTTGATGTAAAAAAACTAATGCCTTCATGGACCGGCCGCTTTGTACCACAAACAACGCTCAAAGATATTGTGTATGGTGCCATTAAATCCAAAACCGGCGTTGGCTACAACAGCTCATTTTATTATCCAAAACAGGGTGGCATTGAATTTATTATCAAAAAAATTATCCCTCAATTACGCAACCCACTTTACTTAAACCATCAAACTTCAACCATTGATGTGGTAAGCAAACGAGTACATTTTGACAACGGCAACCATGCAACGTTTGAGCATTTAGTTACCACCATGCCCCTCAACACGCTCCTACAACAAACAACCAACGCTTCACACACCACCTGGCATCAAGCAAGCTCCAAGCTTTTATGTGCAGGTGTTTTAAACTTTAATATCGGGTTTGATAAAGAGGATATTGCCGAGAAACAATGGCTTTATTACCCAGAAAAACAATATCCTTTTTATCGACTTGGCTTTTGGCATAACATCAACCCAACATCCGTAAAACAAGGTTGTAGCGCAATTTACGGCGAATGCTCATACCTACAAGGTTCAAAAACAATGAAGCAACTTGAACAGTTAGAGCACAACGCTCTTGGCAAAGCACTTGAAACGTTGAAGCTCACTAAAGACAACATCGTCACACAAAAGATTCTAAATCTTAAGCATGCCTACGTCATTTACGACCAATGGCGCGAAAAGAATTTGTTAAAACTTCTTGCACATTTGCACGAGCATAACATCCATTCAATTGGCCGTTTTGGCGAATGGAAATATTCAAGCATGCAAGAGGCGGTGCTTGATGGCAAAAAGGTAGCTGAACAAATTTTGACACAATTAGGCCATACACCAATAAAAAGACCACGAGCGCCGCAACAAACAAAAGGACTTGTCATATAACATTTTCAAAAGCATAACGTGTGCGTGAAAAGCTAAGAAAAAAAGGAGTAAGGGAAGCAATGAAGCAACTTGAATCGTTTTATAAAAACAAACAGGTCTTAGTTACGGGAGGCGCAGGTTTTATAGGCTCTCACTTGGTTGAAAAGCTCGTCGAACTTGGCGCACGCGTCAGCGTTTTGGACAATTTTTCTACCGGCAACCTGAACAATCTTCGCTCGGTACTTGCCCACATAAGCTTAATATACGCCGACGTTGTCCACTTGCACAGCGTACTCAAAGCAACCGCTCACAAAGACTTTGTTTTTCACTTGGCTGCCTTTGCTTCAGTCACACAGTCACTCAACTACGCAGACTTATGCTGGAAAATAAACGTTGACGGGACCAGAAACGTTCTTGAAGCCTGCCACCAAAACAATGTTAAAACGCTTGTTTTCTCTTCAAGTTCTGCCGTTTATGGCAACCAAACTACTAATTGCAATGAAACCGATACGCCAAAACCTTTGAGCCCGTACGCTAAAAGCAAATACGAAAGCGAAAAGCTGTGCAAAGAGTATGCTGAAAAATATGGTTTTAACACCACCTGTCTGCGCTACTTTAACGTTTATGGTAACCGCCAAAGCCCGCAAGGTATGTATGCAGCAGTTGTAGCTCAATTCAAAAATAATTTACTTGCACAAAAACCACTCACTATTTATGGCGACGGTAAACAAACGCGCGACTTCATTAATGTTGCCGATGTTGTACAAGCAAACTTGCGCCTGGCACTTTTAAACAAAAGCGTTGGCGAAGTTTTTAATATCGGCTCGGGCAAGAGCATGAACTTGTTTGAATTAATCGCTAATCTTGAACAAGAACTCAAAATTCAAAAAACCAATATCGACTTTAAACCTTCGCGCGAAAACGAAATTATGCACTCACAAGCCAATTGCGAAAAGTACCAAAAAGTAGTTACCAGCTTGTAGCCGCTGGAAAAGCTTGGCAAAAGCATAAATACTGGTATTCTTAGCAACGTACAAAAGGTACCTTTTCTCACGCCGAAGTGGTGAAATTGGCAGACACGCTAGGTTCAGGGTCTAGTCCCGTAACTGGGGTAGGGGTTCGAGTCCCCTCTTCGGCACTCCGTCTACGCTCTACGCGCTAAAGCGCTTCGTAGCTACGACGGACAGGCAGCCTGCGCTCTTCGTGCTACGCACTTGTAGCTCTGGCTGGCAGGCCCCTTTTTTAAATGATCAATAAATTATTTCTTGCTTCAAGAACTTGTTATGCTTTATGTTTATATCCTTAAATCGATTAAAAACCCTGAAAAAACATATGTGGGCTTCACCAATTCAATTGATCATCGATTACGCCTCCACAATGACGGAAAATCAAGTTATACCGCAAAGTATAAGCCTTGGGCTTTGGTTGGCTATACCGCTTTTCAAGAAGAATCACATGCTATCCTTTTTGAAAAATATTTGAAATCTGGCTCTGGTAAAGTCTTTTTAAAGAAGCATTTTTTACAGGGCCTGTCCTCCGAAGCCACGTAGGGCGCAGGAGGATTCGAGTCCCCTCTTCGGCACTCCGTCTACGCTCTGCGCGCTAAAGCGCTTGTAGCTACGACGGACAGGCAGCCTTCTTAAATGAAATATTAAATCAAAAAAAAATCCTACGAGCCCGCTCATTCTGCCCCCCGATCACCCTGAGGAGCCCGTAGGGCGTCTCGAAGGGCGGCACCAAAAAAGCCCTTGTCTGCAGCGCTTTATCATGCTATAATCTAAGTCTAACTGACTAAGATTATTCCGACCTCTAAAACCTGGTAAGGCTATGAGCAAACGAGATTATTACGAAATTTTAGGCGTACCAAAAAACGCCTCGCAAGATGAGATTAAGAAGGCCTACCGCAAGTTAGCCATCAAATACCATCCCGACAAAAACCCCGACAACAAAGCAGCCGAAGACAAATTCAAAGAAGCTGCTGAAGCTTACGAAGTTCTTTCAAGTGCTGAAAAACGCCAAAAGTATGACCAATTTGGGCATGCGGGCGTGGGTGGCGGTGGCGACCATGCCAACTACTCAGACCTTGGCGATATTTTTGAAAACTTTGGCGACATTTTTGGTGATCTTTTTGGCAACCAAGGCCGCAGCAAAAAGCAACGCGCTTCTGGCCCTGTCCCACAAAAAGGACACGATCTTTCTCAACGCGCTGAAATTAGCCTAAAAGAATCATACGAAGGCTGTAAAAAAGAAATTAAAGTTTTCCATTACGTTCCTTGCACCACCTGCAACGCTTCAGGCTGTGCGACGGGCACCAAGCCACAAGGTTGTAAGCCATGCGGCGGCACCGGCTCGTTACATTACCGCCAAGGCTTTTTTGCCTACTCCCAGCCCTGCACCACGTGCCACGGTCAAGGGTTTACCATTGCTTCGCCATGCACACAGTGCCGCGGACAGTCGCGGGTGCAAAAGCACGACCGCTTTTCAATTAACATTCCTGCCGGCATTTACGACAACGCAGAACTTCGCTTGCAAAGCAAAGGCGATGCGGGTGTTTTTGGCGGACCTTCCGGCGATCTTTTCTTGATCATGAGCATAACACCAGACAAAAATTTTACGCGCCGGGATGCCGATTTGGTTACTACGCTCACCCTGACCTACCCACAACTGGTACTGGGTTGTCAAATTGAGATGGAGCTGATTGATGGCAGCACGGAAAGTATTAAAATTCCTAAAGGCTGCCCAGTTGGAAAAGAAATTATTATCCCCGGCAAAGGTTTTCCAGACTTGCGCGGCCACAAGCGCGGCAATTTGGTTATCATAACACAATGTGATATTCCAACTAAAATTAACGAAGAAGTTAAGCAAGCACTGCTGGATTATGATGCAGAATTACAAAAACATCATAAAGATTCCGGCGGCTTCAAATCATTTTTCAAACGCTTTTTAGGCTAAACTATTGCCCCTTCTTTGTGCATCACGTTATAATGAAAGCGCAAAGAGGGGGCTTTTTCATGCAAAAAAATTGGTTCTTAGTTTTTATTGGCATGCTTTTATGCACATCAAACTGCCACGGGCTTGCTTTTTTTAGACAGCGACTCGACAATTTTTTTGCTGTTGAAAAGGGAGCGCTTTACCGCTCTCGCCAACTATCACCCCGCCGCTTACAGCATTATCTCAAAAAACATAACATAAAAACGGTTATTAACTTGCGCGGCACCAACACACACAAACACTGGTGGCGCCAAGAGCTTGCCGCGGTTGACGCCCTTGACGTAAAATTTTTTAATATCAGCATGAACGCGAGCGGCATGTCGAGCAAAAATAACCTAGTTAAACTCCTCTCACTCTACCAAAACGCCCCAAAGCCAATCTTAATTCATTGCAAAAGCGGCACCGACCGCACCGGCGAAGCGGCAGCACTCTGGGTTTTGGAACAGCAAAAGCGCAGCAAAAAAGCAGCATTAAAACAATTCTCATTTTTAAAGCACGGCTACATAACACGCCGCCGCCCTGCCAAAAAATTGCTCATTAAAATATGGCAAAATTATCAATGGCTGGTTGAACGCTACAACCCTTGCCATTACGCTCAACTTTTCTCATAACTATCCTTATGAATCCAACATTTTTTGACAAGTTCTGACAAAAAAGTTATGGTCTTCGAACGTTGTTTATTTTTGTTTGTTACACGCACTAATCCAAAGGGGATTTTATGCAACATCTGTTACACACCTTCAAAAAGCGCAGTGCTAAAACCGCACGCTTGTTGATTGTTTGCCTAGGCTTCAACATAGTACTGGCAACAGCAGCTCAAGCTACACAACCAGCGCAAGCAGCAAGAACAAAAGTTCATACCAGCTACGAAGACCTTGCTCAGTTACACTTGCCATCAATGGCCAAGCAAGAAATGGCTGAAAAGAATGCGGCAAAAGAAATAGCAGAACACAACAAAAAACTTGATTTGAAAGACAAAAAACAACTCAAACAAGTTAAAGTTCAAGAAATGGGCGATGTTGAAAAGATGAAATACATCTACCAAATTTTGGGCTCTCGTGCTGGCCAAAAACCTGAAACAGTCATTGCAGACAACGTACACAATGACCTTGAAACCTATTGCGGCAGCAGAACAGCACCTGACCACAATTTGCTTAAAGCATTAAATCATACCAGAACAGCAGTTGGTTCTGTTGAACTGCAACGCATGCTTTACGAAGCAACCAGCGATATTAACGAGCTTAAACGTCGTCAAAACATTGTTAAAGCATTTATTGAAGACGAAGCGCTGTTTAACCAGGTTGATGCAAAGCTTGAAGCTTACAAAGCAGCTGAAAAAGACTTCTTGTGGTTGTGGAAAGAAATGGACGACGAAATAACAAAATATTTCGACCAAGCTTACTGCGGCAAGAAATTCTTTATTGATTTTTCAAGCTTTAATAAAAATGAAGTTTTGTTACAAATGGTCGGCACATGGACATTAGCAAACCCAGTTATTCAAGGATTAATGCCTGTCTGGCTTTCATACAGCGTTTTTAATGCCTTTAATACGCTTTATATTAAAGGATTTGATGCCGAAACAAGACGCCATATTGATAGAGAATTCGGCAAAGAAAATGGTTTCAACTCATACAAAGAATTTCTCAAAGTAGTAAAGAAATTCTTTATTGAAACTATTTATAAATCAGAAATTGAAGTAGAATTCTTTGGTGAAAAAAGATCCCAAAAAGTACTGGTCGGCGATCGCATAGTGTTCGGATCTATGCTCGCTGGTTTCTTGTACCTGTACTATCGCCAAACAAATACAGCCATCAACGATGCTACTACGTTCAACAACGTAAGTAATGACATTCATCGTCGCATGAACAGTGCTGCAGTAATTACCACAGCCGTTAGCGACATTGCACAATTGGTACACCGCAATAGCACCTTGGCTCAAGACCTGAGCGCAAACTTGCAAGCAGTTAAAAATGCTTATGTGTTTTCTGGCAGCAACGCAAGAACAGCAGAGTTGTTGGCAACCTTGCGTTCAGACACATTCAAGAACGAACCAAGCTTAATTGCATTCAAAGGCCGCGCAATGGCAGCATTCAAAGAAATCTTTGATGTTAAAGACAACTTGGTTGGCTCAATCCGATCAATTGGTGAAATTGATGCGTTTATGTCGGTTGCAAAACTTTACAAGAAGTTTGTAAATCACGACAACGTAAGTTTCTGCTTTGTTGATTATCTTACCCAAAAGACGCCGTACTTGAATATTGAAGCTTTTTGGCACCCTGTCTTGAACCCAAATAAAGCAGTTCCAAACAGCATTACGCTTGGCAGAGGTAACGAACCTAAAAACGCTGTGGTAACAGGTCCAAACGCTGGTGGTAAATCTACCGCGCTTAAATCTATCACCGTTTGCGTAATGCTCGCACAAAGTTTTGGTATTGCACCAGCCCGCGCTATGAGCATGACACCATTTGCGTTGGTAAATACCTACATGAACATTGCCGACACCGAAGGTAAAGAATCGCTCTTTCAAGCAGAAATGCACCGTGCACAAGAGCTCTTGCGTCAAGTAAGAAGCTTGCGTAACGATCAGTTCAGCTTTGTAATTATGGACGAAATCTTTACCGGTACCAATCCAAAGGAAGGTCAAGCAGCTGCGTACGGTATTGCAAAGAAATTGGCAACGTACAACAATAGCTTGGCAATTCTTGCTACCCACTTTATGGTAATGACGGATCTGGCAGCAGATACCAAAGAAGACAAAACACCAAACGGTAAGTTTGAAAACTTCAAAGTGTACATTGAACGTGATGAATACAACAACATCACCTTCCCTTACAAGCTTGAAAAAGGTATCACCGACCAGGCAATTGCACTTGATCTGTTGCAAAGCGAAGGCTTTGACGACGATATCTTGCAAGATGCATTTGACGTTATGAACAACAAAACGCAAGCACAAAGCGAGCGTATTGCAAACAAAAAATAAATCAGGACGCTAAGAAAAAGCAGGCTCAATCTTTATTGGTTGGGCCTGCAACAAGCAACAGACTGCGTTGGTCTGCAATTTTTTATCACAAACAAGGAACATTATGAAAAAGATAGTAAGCGCAGTAGTTCTCAGCCTGATGACAAGCCACATATCAGCCCAAACAATAGACAAAACAGTACAGGCAAACATTGCACAATGTGTTGCTTTGGCTCAACAAGGCATGTCTAACGAAGAAGTTTTGAACCTTGTACACCAAGCTCTTGAACAAGCTGCATATAATGACAATTTTGATTTAGAAATCAAAAAACAAGATAACAAAAAGATGATTCTACTCGTTGTTGGTGGCGTTATTGTTGTTGCTGCAATTGGCGGCGGTATTTGGTGGTGGAAGTCTAAAAAAGCTGCAGAAAAAGCAGCTAAAAACCTGGAAGATAAAATTATAGATAGTGCTGCAGACCTTTTAATCAATATTTCAGAAATAAAAGATCCAGAAGTTATTCTGAATATTGTTGCTGCAGTCATGGAAACTTTTGTACATGAAATGGAATCGATCGGATCAGGAGAAAAAGATCTGCCTGAAAATCTCAAGGATACACGCGAAAGATTCCGCGAAGGCGTAAAGCATATTCATGAAGTGCTGGGCGAACTGCGCAACGGAAAAGTATCACGCGAAGACATTTTTGCAAAACTTTCAAACCTTGAAATGCTACCTAGAGATATGCAAGATGGCTTTGCTGCACTTAGCGAAAAAGCATTCGTTGAAAAGATAATCGCATTCGGTAAAACAAATCTGGAAGAAACTCCATTAAAAGATTTGAAAAATCAATTCGAACAAACAAGCCAATTCGCTCAAGACAGCGATAGCGAAACTGAAGATCTTGACTAAGCAAAAGAAAGATATTTTTTGATTTTCTGATTTATTTAAAGGGCGGAACTTAATGTTCCGCCCTTTTTTGTTTTCAAATTCTGGATTATAGTATTTTAGGAGTTTTTTTCTTCACAAAACAGAATCTAAAAAAAGGAGTAGTAGCCGATGATTCTTCACAAAAAATGGCTTATGCCAGCAGTTGCTTTTGCTACCTGCACCGCACAGGTGCACGGCATTATGGTCTCTAGTTTTAATGTCCGCGACCGCATTACCGAAATTGCACGCCAGTATTTGCAAGTTCAAGGCTTTCCCGTCAACACAATCCCCACCCGCATTGCGCCAGAATATTACTCCAAAATTGACGACACGGTACAATTTTTAAATAACCGCATGAGCGCACAAGGTCGTAGCTACGTTGATCTGGAAGAAATTCAAGAGGCAGTGCGCAGCAACCTGCGCGAGTTTGTAGGCACACTACGCACGCTGGTTAGATCGGCAGATCTTGCACGCAGGGCCGACGAAATTATCAAGCGCGTTACCCGCGAAGCCGGCATAAATCCAGACACCATGGCAGCTACGCATGTTGCCGAATACCACCGCCGCGGCGAGGCAATAGTCAACCGCATGCGTTCAATTATGGCCCAAGATGGCAGAGATTATGTGCGAGAAAAAGAAATTGAAGATGAAGCACGTCGCGAAATGAAGGTCTTTTTTACCCGCATTAACGGCCGCCCAAACACCAGCTGGGAAAGCACAAGCACTTCTAACTCCGGTAACGGTATTTTTGACTGGCTCAGCTTCCTTTTTGGTGGCAACGACCAACCAACACCCCCACCACCAGCACCCGCAAACGTTGTTAACAACCTGCAACTTGATAACAAAGTGCTCGAAATTGCCGGGAACATTTTGCGTAACAATGACATAGACCCCAACAATATCCCCGCCCGCGCTGTTTCAGACTACAGCGATGCAATTCAAGCCATTATTCGTACGGTAAAAAGCCAAATGAGTTACCAGGGAACTACAACCACTCAAACAATTGCCAGCGTTGCAGGACAGGCGTTGGTAACGGTTATTAATAAAATTAAGTTTGTTGGTGAAATATGCGTCGTTTGCCAAGACAACTACCAAAGATCTGAAAGCGTTGGCACGTTAAATTGCGGGCATGTCTACCACGCCGACTGCATAGAAGCTTGGCTTTATAACAACCCAAGCTGCCCGCTCTGCCGTCAACAGTTTGTTTATATTGCAAGCCGCGAGCTGGTTCCGTAACGCTTCGAGATGCTCTACAAGCCCTACCCATTCGACAGGCTCAGGGATAACGGGCTCGAAAAGCTCTTCAGCGAAAATGAGAGTAAAAAATCCCGCCAGGGAGCTCGGTTTTACCGGGCTCCTTATTTTTTGATCAAGTCCAATAAAACGGCTATACTAACTGATATTTCTTATATAAAGTTTTTGTCTCTTTAACGCGGAGCGTGACAATGATCGATTTAAGCAAACTACGGCAAGACACCCAAAACGTAAAAATACTCATTTTGCGCAAAGAACCAGGCTTTGCTGTAGATACCCTGATTCAGTTGGACCAACAAGTCAGATCTATTCGATCAGACGTTGAGCAGCTTCGCAAAGAAAAAAATGACCTGGCAAAGCAAGGCGCTCAGGGCGTTTCGGCCGAGGTTAGAGAACGAGCAATTCAACTTGGCAAAGACCTGAAAGCCAAAGAACTCGAGCTTGAAGCAACCGAAAAAGAATTCAATAATCTCTGGTTGTGCTGCCCCAACATCCCGCAAGAGGATATTCCGGTTGGCGACAAAGCAGACAACAAAGTAGTAAAAACCGTTGGTCAAAAACCAAACTTTTCTTTCAAACCAAAAAACCACCTGGAGCTCAACGAACAGGCGCAATGGTTTGATTTACACGTTGGTGCCAACATTGCCGGCGCACAGTTTGTTTTTTATAACGAATGTGGTACTAAAATTATTTATGCACTCACATCGCTCATGCTCAGAAACAACGTAAAGCATGGCTTTAAGCCGGTACTCCCACCCGCACTCATTCAAGAGAAGGGTTTATACAACGCCGGCAACCTGCCAAAATTTGAAGGCGATTTTTATCGCGTTAACGATGAAAATTTGTGCCTTATTCCAACCTCAGAAGTCAGCTTGACCAATCTGCACGCCGACCAAATTATTCCTGGCGAACAACTGCCACTGCGCTACACTTCGTGGACCAGCTGCTTCCGGCGCGAAGCTGGTGGGCACGGCGCCAACGACCGCGGGCTAATCCGCATTCATCAATTTGAAAAAGTTGAGCTGTTTGCTATTACCAAGCCGGAAGATTCTAACCCTGAACTTGACCGCATGGTTGCCGCTGCTGAAGATATTTTGCAACAGCTGGGCCTGCACTACCGCATTAGCTTGCTGGCGGCACAAGATTGTTCATTCCAATCTTCAAAAACATTTGATATTGAAGTATGGCTACCTGGACAAGACCGCTTTTATGAAGTTTCTTCGTGCAGCAACTGCCACGATTTTCAGGCACGCCGCGCGGGCATTAGATACCGTGCCAAGGCTGAAGAAAAACCAACACTGGTACACACATTGAACGCATCGTCACTGGCATTGCCACGACTGATGGTTGCGCTCATGGAAACGTATCAACAAGAAGATGGTAGCATTAAACTCCCTGAGCATGTGCAAAAACTTATTGATAACGTGTGGTAAAAACCATAAGGATTGACTTATGATTAACAGTACCATAAGAGCTAAAATTCGTAAGATTAAAGTACATACCAAGCGCGTTATGCAAAGCAGCTTGTCAGGCGACTATTTGTCGGCCTTTAAAGGCTCGGGCTTGGAGTTTGACCAGCTACGCGACTATCAAATGGGCGATGATATTAGGTTTATCGACTGGAACAGCTCGGCCAAAATGAACAAAATTATGGTCAAGCAGTTTATTGAAGAACGCGACCGCACGGTTATTATTGCCATTGATGTGTCAGCTTCTTCGCGTTACGCTTCGCAAGAAGAGCTGCGCAAAGACAGCATTGCTCAAGTTGCAACAGCACTCGCTTTTATTGCCGAAGAAAACAAAGATAAGGTTGGCGCTCTCTTTTTTTCAGACCGCATTGAAAAATGGATACCACCCAGTCGAGGGCCACTGCACGTTGGCTCATTGTTGGAAACTATTTTTTCGCTTGAGCCAAAAGGTACCGGCACCAATTTTAACGAAGCGCTCCGCTTTTTAATTAATGCAAAAAAACGCAACGCTATTGTTTTTATGCTTTCCGACTGGATTAACAACGCCAACGATTATTCAAAACTGCTTAAAGTTGCCAGCGTTGAATATGATTTTATTGGCATGCGCTTTCAGGACCCGTGCGAAACTAACTTCCCTGACATTGGGCTTTTGGAAGTACACGACCCTGAAACGGGTGCCATCTTCACACTCGACACACGCAAAAAACGCCAAGAAGTAAGCCCGCTCAATCTTTTTATTAACAAAGAATGGCGACTACAAAAAGAAATGTTTAGCAAATATAACATCGACCTTTTAGATTTTATTATTGGTAGACCGTTTATTAATCCACTGATTAGGTTTTTCCACCAAAGAATTAGGAGACAAATCTAATGGAAGCAAAAACAGATTTTTTTGATATTTACGATTACGTTTATCAGCCAGTTTGGCAAACAACGCCGTTCAAAATTGGATCAGGCATTGTGGCCGGCCTGCTGCTGGTAGCTCTCATTCTGTTAATAATTTACCTGCGGCGCAAAAAGAAACAGATCTCACCGTGGGAGTGGGCATTGCGTGAAATTGCCAATATTTCAATTGATAAATGCATCAAGAAAAGTGACTTTAAAAAAGTTTACTTTCAATTGACCGATATTTTGAAACAGTATTTTCAAAAGCGTTATGGCTGGCAAACCATTAACAAAACTGATGATGAACTGATTGGATATCTTTCAACACAAAAATTTGATTATGTGTTGCTAACCGAACTGCAAAAAATGCTTGAAGGCTCGTTGTGGGTAAAGTTTGCCAACCAAGAAATGCTCAAGACGCAGGCACAAAAAGATTTAAAAACAGCGCTGCGCGTGATTGAAGAAACCAGGCCACAAGAAAACGCGAATAAAAAATAATTACCGACGAAACTACGGGGGTAGGGACGCACGCATGATGAACAACGAGCAAAAACTTTTTTCATTGTACATACATTGGCCGTTTTGTAGCACCAAGTGCAACTACTGCGACTTTGTTGCATTTGAACAACACCAGGACTTTCAAGAAGCCTACCATCATGCGTTGCTCAAAGAGATTGAGCACTTTGTGGCCACCAACCCACTGTACCACCCAGACATTACTACCATTTTTATTGGTGGCGGCACCCCCAGCTTGTACCCACTGGAATACATGAGCCAGCTCTTTGACACCCTTAAAAAGCATTTTAATTTTAGCGGCATTAAAGAACTGAGCATGGAAGCCAATCCGGCCGATATCAGCGAAGAACGGCTTGATGCCTGGGACTCGTTTGGCATTAACCGCCTGAGCATGGGCGTTCAGGTGCTGGACGACAATGTCTTGCTCAAACTTAACCGCCGCCAGCGCACGGCCGACGTGCACAACGCCCTGCGCATGATTCCCAAATATTTTAACAACTTCTCAATGGACTTCATTTTAGGCCTGCCAGGCGTTTCTGACTCAACATGGGATGCAAGTATTACCTGCGCACTGGAAAGCCAAGCAAAGCACGTCTCGGTGTATTTTTTGATGGTTCACGAAAAGACCCCGCTCTACTTTGAAGTAAAAAAAGGGAATGTGAAACTAAAAGATGACATGCAGATCATTGCACAGCATGAGCACACTATTGCTCGGCTGACCGCTGGAGGTTTTGAACAGTACGAGATTTCTAATTTTGCACGGCCCGGCTATGCGTCAATTCACAACCAGGCCTACTGGGAGCGTTTACCCTACCAAGGCTTTGGGATTGGTGCCTGTTCGTTTGACGGCACTCAGCGTTTTATGAATGAAAAAAATCTCACAACTTATTTGACAAATGTTTTCAATAAGAATTTTGAAAATTTATCTACCTGCGAAAAACTCACGCCTGATCAGGAAAAATTAGAAATGCTGATGCTCGGCTTGCGCCAAAACAAGGGGGTGGGCTTGCATCGTGTGGTATACTGTTTAGATAAAGAAAAAAAACAACGAATATTTGACACGCTTGAGCTCTTGAAATCGCAGGGTTTAATAGTACAAAACAACGACCAGATCAGACTTACACTCAAGGGGATGGCCTTAGAAAATGAAATTATTTTGAAGCTGATTTAATAATTGTCTATTTATTCTTTTTTTTGCTATAATAATCGTCCTATTGTATTGACTTTACCAAGTTAAAATTCAGTTTTATGAAAAGTAACGTTTAGAGGGGCTAAATGGCTAAGCACGTGGGTATTAAGTTACCTGAAGATCTCATAGAGATGTTGAAAAAAGAAAATACGGTAGCGGTACTTGCCACTTTTTCAGAAAAAGGTGTTCCAAATACCACGCCTATTCAATGCATTTACCCCAAGGGACAAGAAAGCTTGCTTCTTAGTATTCATAAAGAGCACACTGGTTACATGAACATGGTATGGCAAAAGAAAGTCATGCTCTGTTTTATGGGCGAAGGAAATGTAGCTTACAGTATTCTTGGCCGAGCTGGCGTTGTTCGTGCTCCGTCGATAATACACCCACTCATGAACGTTGTACGCATTGATATTATAGACATCAAGAGCGATCGTTCAATTTTGACGAAAGTGGACCAGGGCGTTGTTTGGAGCTATACTTCTAGTGAAGCTGAAGAATTGGTAAAAAGCTTGTTCAAAGAATTACGTGATTTATCTCGAACACTGTAAGGTGTTTGCGTGGGAAGGTAATGAAGGTTTACTCTCCTAAAATATTTTTTCTCTTTTTTTTCTTGTTAATAGAAAACAACGTTGTTTATGGAATGCCGCCGGCTGCTGATGCAGCAGGTGGCACAGACGATTCTGCCGAACAAGCAACAGAAGCCTCGTCAACAGAAGATTCAGAGACAACTGATACCACAGCTCCATCAAATCAAGAGAGTGAAGAAAAGTCTTCTACTGAAAGTTCTGGCAACGACGAAGAAAGTGGCGGCCCAGAAACAGTTGAATTACCTGCCGACAGCGTAGGACTACAAGGCAACTGGCTCAAGAAAAAAGACTGGCTCATTCGAGCACACGAAGTCAATACACAAGTACGCCAATTGTTACTTGAAATTCAAGGCGCACGCAAATCATTCAACGAAAAATATAATGTCATAGATAATGAGCTTGATACTTTTTATCGCTCAATCAGCACCGACCAAGGCAAGCTTAATGAGCTCTTTGCAAGCCTTGAAAAATATCTTAAGAAAAAGAAAAAACAAGAACTTGCCAAATTTGAAGAAACCAAAGGCGAAGAACGAGTCAAAGAGCGCTACTCGTTAATAAAAATACAACTTCTTGAAGAAGATATTACACGACAAAAAAAGCAGCTCAAGCAGCTAAAGCTTGATATGCAGTCGATTGAAGATTTAGACAAATCAATTACGCAACGCTTAAAAAAAGTTGATGACGAAATAAAAAACTCAATAGAGATTGCCTCCCAAACGCGCAAAATGATGGAAGATTTGTGGACGTTCATTGATCACAAAAAAGCCGAAGCACATTATTATAAAATAAAAAATGATATCTTTGAGCGCCTTAACACAATCAAAAATTATCTAAACACTCAACTACTGCAAGACTTTGACAAAGTTTCCAACGCAATCAGAACACAAATGCAAAAAACAAAAAACGCCATTGAAGAGCTAGAAAAAGAAGGCTTTATTGTTAAAGACCGCACCAGCCGTATTGAAAAGATTAAAGTTGATGAACTGTTGGCGGTTAAAATGGCACAAGAAAAAGAAGCAGCTAGTACCAAGAAAGAGCGTACCAAACGCAAGCCAAAATCAACCTGGTACGGCAGAGCCTATGACTGGTTTGTTGCAAAGTCTGCACGCTTTTATTATATGATTACGCATCCAATTGAAACGCTGTTTGGGACATCAGAAAAATCTGATGAAAAGAAAACTGAAGAATCGACCCTTCGCCCTTCGACGAGCTCAGGGAGGGCGGGTCAGAGTAAACAAAAACCTACAGATCAGGCTTCTAAAAAAGAACCAGTAAGTCCATCCGTTCGTCCTGAGCCTGTCGAAGGATCTGAACGGAAAGAACAAGCCCCAGACCTAGAAACCACAACCACAGATATTCCAGAAGAATCAGAAACAACAGCCGGCTCATCCAGCGAAGATGCTCAAACAGAACCAGATTCATCAGAACCAGCAACAGAAGATTCATCTGAAGAGCCTGCTGGCATGGGCATGCCAAGCGCTAGCTAGCCGCCTGCACCAATTCGTTGTACAGCTGATGATAACTCGTAACCATTTTTTCTAACGTATAATCTTGCTCAACCAAAGTTCTGTTTGCAAGGCCCATGGCATATGCCAGCGCTGGGTTGTAGTACAATCGCAACAACGCCGCTGCAAGAGCCTGCTCATCATTTACCGGCACTAAAAAGCCATTACTGCCATCAACCAAGACTTCATGCGTACCCGCACAGGTTGAAACTACTGGCAAACCAAAGGCCATTGCCTCAAGCAAGGCAATTGATAACCCTTCACTTTGTGAAGACAACGCAAAGCAATCAAAGAGCTTGTAAAAACGAGCGCCGTCGCTACGCGGGCCTGCTAGCACAATGTGCTGGGCAATACCAAGCTGCTGTACCAACGTTTTTATTTTTTCTTCGTCCTGCCCACCACCCACCAGGCATAACTTTACCGGCCGACCTGCCGATTGTACATTTTTAAGCAACAGCGCAAACGCTTTTACCAAAACATCATACGACTTTATGGCATCAAGCCGGCCTACTGAACCAACCACAAAGTCATGCTCATGCAAACCAAAATCGCTTCGTGCCAGCGACTGTTGCTGGGCATAGGCACGTATTGCACAAACATCTATCCCGTTTTTTATAACCGCCAGCGACGCGGCAACGCGCGCTTGTGCTTGTGGGGCGCGCAGTGCACCCACAATAGTTTTTTCATACGCTTTTTTTACACCATCGGCCACCGCAACAATTTTTTTGGGAATGGTGGCAGTCAGACGATCAAGCACATTGCGCAAGCTACCTTCGTGCGCCGCATTACCGTGCAGGTCGCACACAAGCGGCAGCTGGTAGTGCCAAGCCAGCAGCCGAGCAATAATGTTTGCCGACCACAGCGAAGAATGAATAATATCGGGTTTAAAAGAATTTATTAAACGCATGACTTGATAAAGCGCTACAAAATCGTAACGTAAAAATAATCCGGAAATGTGGTGCACTGGCACACCAAGATCTTTAATCGCTTGCACAAACGGACCTGGATAAAAGTAGGCAACCACGTGCTTATAACGCGTATCTTGAGTTGATTGTGCAAGAAAACGATAGAGCATCGTTTCCCCACCACCCAATTTTAAGCTGGTGATTATGTGTAAAATTTTCATACTTATCCAACAACCATTAACGTAAACACTGTCGCTTTGTGACTTGTTCGGCAAGCCGCACTGAAGACCGTACTAGCAAAGGAACTAAGTCTCTTGCTCCTGCTTTAAGAGCAATTTGTGCGGCAGTACTACCGGTATAAGATTGTTTTGTTTTATCAGCACCATGCGCCACAAGCAACTCAATAATTTCTTTACCTTTTTTAAGGGCCATGGCGGCCGAATGCAAGGGCGTCCACCCGTTATTGTCGCAGGCATGAACAGATGCCCCCTCTTGCAAAAGATAACGTACCATTGCAACCTTTCCATCGGCGGCTGCTAGATGCAAAGGCGTAACATTGTCTCTGCCGTGGGCATTGACAACAAGGCCACTAATTTTATTCTGCACAAACGCTTCGCGATGCCGATTATTTTTATTTTTTGTCACGCAATTAAGTTCCTGTAAACAGGCAAGAAATGTCTTCTCGTTGTGCTCAAAGCAGGGTGCTGAAACGGCAATATGCACTGGCATGTTGCCAACACTATCTTGAGCCAAAACATCGGCGCCTCTGATTACCAACTCCCTGACAATCTGCGCATGCCCCCCTGCCGCTGCCCAGTGCAAAGGAGTCCAACCTCGTCGTTTACGCACCATATGCCGATACAACCCCCGTACTGTTGTTGTTTTTAGATCAGCACCAGTCTCAACACAGTGAAGCACCCCTGCAAGATCTCCGGCGATTGCCGCAGCCTGTAGCTCTTGATTTATGGGCGCATCGTTATGTAAAGCAGCGAATGCAACATTGACTGTCATTACTAGCACCATCAAGAAAATTCCTATAAATTTTTTGTTCATGCCAAAAGTCTTTCTTAATAAAAATTTTTCATTTGGTCGCTCGTGCCAAGCTTAACAAATCATTAAAAAAAGTGTTAAAAAAAGAAGAGAGCCGATATTGCACAAAACAACACCGGCTCTCTTCTTTGATTTTTTAAGTTATTAGTCGTCAGCCAACCCAACAGCACCCAACGCGAGAAGCTTACGAATTTCTAATGTCTTTGCCATGTCAAAAGGAATTTTATTCATAACCGTTGTAATAGTTTTATCTGCGCCGCGCTCAAGAAGAAGCTCAACCAAATAATATTTACTACAAATAACCGCCCAATGAAGGGGCGTCATGCCTTCCCTATCCTGAACATCAACAGAAACGCCGCTATTAATAAAATATTCAGCAGCTTTGTAGTTGCCTTCACAAGCAGCAAAATGAAGCGGCACCAGCCCATCACCATCTGGTACATTAAGAACACTGTGATGTCCGCTAAAACTCAGCTCTTGTAAACATCTGATAGCACTCTCACCACCTAAATAAGAAACCAAATGAGCTGGCGTTATTCCTTCTTCAGCTTGGGCACTCATGTTAGCACCGGCAGCTCTCAAAGCAGCAATAACTTCAGCGTGTCCAAACGCAGCCGCATAGTGCAAGGGCGTCCAGCCATGGGGACATTTACCTTTAAAAAGAGCGCGCTCAGAAGTAGTAAAGCCAGCAACCGTAGTTGTGTTAACATTAGCTCCGGCATAAATACATCCCTGTACATATTCAAGATTTCCCCTGATGGCCGCGCTTCGTAGTTGCTGATTAATAGATTCATGATTATCGGTAACCACATTAAAATTGGCTCCAATTGTAGAAGTAAAAGCACAAACAATAAAAGCTCCCAGAAATTTTTTGAACATAAAAAACCTCCCCAGGTACCATGTGATAAAATTCAACCACTGGCGGAGGTTACAAAAAAAGAGCCGTGAAGGTCAAGACATTCACGGCTCTGATATTAATTATTCAAGATTAGATACGATTTTTATTCAAGTGAATCGGTATTGGCAAGATCAAACTCTTTATCAAAAAAGCTTTGCAATTTCTTGCTGCGCGACGGGTGGCGAAGCTTACGCAATGCCTTAACCTCAATCTGACGAATACGCTCACGCGTAACCGAAAAGTCCTTACCAACTTCTTCAAGCGTGTGCTCAGAAGCAACGTCAATACCAAAACGCATTTTTAAGACCTTCTCTTCACGAGGGGTCAGCGTTTTAAGAATCTCACGCACGCGTTCTTTAAGATCGTCATTTACTACCGCATCAACTGGTGTGTATTCGTTTTCATCTTCAATGAAATCTTTTAAGTACGTATCATCACTATCACCAACCGGCGTTTCCAACGAAACAGGTTCTTTGGAGATCTTGATGATATTCTTGATCTTTTTTTCATCAAGATTCAACTCTTTTGCCAGCTCAGCATATGACGGCTCACGGCCTTCTTCTTGAACATATGAGCGAGTAATCTTGTTAATCTTACTCAACGTTTCAACCATGTGGACAGGAACACGAATGGTTCGTGATTGGTCGGCAATAGCACGAGTAATAGCCTGACGGATCCACCACGTTGCATAGGTAGAGAATTTGAAACCACGCTCAAACTCAAACTTTTCTACTGCCTTAAGCAAACCAATGTTCCCTTCCTGAATCAAATCAAGGAAATGCAGACCACGGTTGATGTATTTTTTAGCAATGTTAACAACCAAACGCAAGTTAGCACGCGCCAAGTCGTCTTTTGCATATTTGTCGCTCCGCTGAGCAACCACAAACTGCTTATAAAGCTTTTCAACTTTTTCTTTAGGCAAACCAGCTTCTGCTTCAGTTTTTTTAATAACTTTATTAGCAGCCCTAATTCTGTTTTCAAATTCAACAATTTGAGCAATGTCAGCTTCGTTTTTATCTTTGATGCTGTTATAAAATTTAAGCTTCTCGTCGCAACCTTTAATCTCAGTTACACGTTCTTGAATTTTGGCAACAATCTTTTCTACGCGCTTACCAAACTTACGAATTTGTTTATTGGAAAGCTTAATGCTTTTGACAACTTCAATAATCTTCTTTTTGTTCTCTTCAACGGCTGCAAGCATCTCTTTCTTCTTTGCTTCATCTTCCAGCATGCCGCGATATGAACGGTAAATCTTTTGCTCGTTGTCTTCAATTGCGCGTAACTGTGCAATAGTTTTTAAAAGCTTATTCTTTTCTTCTTCAAATTTTGGTGAATTGTCTTCATCAAAATCTGAGAACTGAATAAGGTCTTTAAGAAAGATTGGATCTTTGGTGATCCGCTCTTCCATATGAATAATTTCTTTGGAAACAAAAGGAAATTGTGAAACGGTATCAATAGAATCGCGCTTACCTTTTGCAATTTTTTCAGCAATAACTTTTTCAGTTTTTTTATTCAAAAGAGGAATTTTACCAATCTCTTTCAAATACAGCTTGACCGGATCATTAAGCTGACTTGGCTCAACAAGTTCTTTGAGCTTTTCAATTTCGCGAATATCAAGATCTTCTTCATCTTCGTCAATATCTTCGTCTTCATCAACAGTATCAAGCGACGATTCGATATCAGGTTTCATGCCTTTAAACGGAACTCGCTCTTCTTCGCCATTCAGGCCAGCAAAGTCACCACCATCAGCGTCAAGCTCTTCTTGCGCAATTAAATCGATGTTTTCTTTATCAAGAACACGCAACAATTCGTTAACGTCTTCTTCTTGTAAATGATATTTTTTACTGAATGCAATCAGCTCTTCATAGGTCAAAACACCTTCGCTGCTGCCTTTTTCAATAAGCACTTCAACTTGCTTTTCTACACCTTTAAGACCCAACGTTGGTTCAGATGGAACCGCTGATACAACAGCAGGCTGAGCTTTTTTAGGCGAAACAAGCTCTTGCTTTGCCTTGACATCTTGTTTGGCTTTATGGGTAGAAAAAATCTTTTTTAACGTATTTTTAGCCGCTTCTTTAAATGCCTGAACTTTAGAAACAACAGGCGCCACTGGTTTTGGTTCAGCTTTTGTTTTTTTTGCAGCTACCGGCTTTGGCTCCGGCTTTACTACTGATTTAACCGCTACAGGCTTTTTTGTTACAGGTTTAGGCTCTGGTTTTGCTACGGTTTTTTTTACCGGAGCTTTGGTTTTTGCTGATGCTACAACCTTAACCGTTTTCTTAATAATAGCAGGAGCTTTTTTTGTCGAAACAGCTTTTTTTGCAGGTGCCGTTTTCTTGACAACAATTTTTTTTACTGACTTTTTTTTGCCAGCAGATTTACCAACAACCGCCTTGGCTACCTTTTTTTTCTCAGGCTTCTTTTTTGTTGCAACAACTTTTTTACCAGAAACAACTTTTTTCTTTGTGCTTTTCACAGTACCACGCTTATTTTTATTGGCCATTATACCAACCCCCTATCATTAATCCCCTGCTTTAAGACAAGAAATTTATTGAGCAGCTCATTCAATTTTATAGAATCTTGACGTTCTTTTGCAATCACAATATTCAGCTTAATATCTCGTACAATTTGCTTCCAATGGTATTTACAAAATCGTAGTAATAATTGGTCAAAAACCTCTCGCGCTATATCTTTATCAAATAAAATACTGATGCGCGTAACCCAGTCAACATCACTTGGATCAAGCGTGTCAACAAATGCAAGAAATGCCTTGTCGCCAGCTCCATCGTTTTGACTGGAAAAATGCTCAAATTTTTCTAAAACACGTTTAATACGAGGAGAAAAATAAGGCAACAAGAGCGGATCTATCGTCAATGGCGGGTTTTTGCCAATACTGTTTAGTATACCACTAAATATTTTTTCTTCCAGCAAAGAAATCTCCCGCTGGTCCAAATCTTGGGGCTGCTCAACTACCACTACCTGCTTTTTTGCCTCATGATGCCTAAATTCTGCATTTATTGCCGCTTTTTCACCCCTTTGCTTCATCAGATCACGCAAAGACTGAAAGGGCATGAACATGGCCTGAGAGGCCTGCTGCAAGAGCAAATCTTGCTTAAACGGGTCGTTAATAGTCGCTATAACCTCGGTAATTCTGTGAGCAACCTTCAACTTGGTGGCCAGAGGCTGGGCGGCAAAGTCTTCACTCACACTTTTTACAAAAAAGGTAAAAATATCTTGAGCCTGGCTTACCAGGACTCCCAAATCACCCCCCTCGCTTAAATATGAAGCGGGATCTTGGTTGGCGGGTAATAAAATAACGTGCAGGTCTAGGTTGGCTTCCCAACAAAACTGGGCAGTACGCAACATGGCCTTTTTACCAGCTTTATCGCCATCGTACAAAAAGTAGATACGCGTTACATAGCGCGCTAGAAGTTTTAGGTGATCCAAGGTACATGCAGTACCCAGCGTGGCAACGGTATTGACATACCCATGCCCAACCATGGTAATACAGTCCATGTAGCCTTCAACAAGAAAGGCACTCTCCTGTTTTTGCATATCTTTTTTAGCCAGATCTAAACCAAAGAGCAACTTGCCTTTGGCAAAACCTTCAGATTCGCGGCTGTTGTAATATTTTGGTCGTTCATCGTTTGGCTTAAAAATGCGCCCACCAAAACCACAAAAACGGCCAATATGATCTTTGATGGGGAAAATAATGCGCTCTTCAAAAGGCGAATACAAACAGGTTCTACCCTCGCCCAAAAAACCATATTCCAATAAATCTTTAACCAAAATATTTTGTGATGCCATATCTTTGGTAAATTGATTAATAGCAGCAACACCACTGGGAAAATAACCCAACGTAAAAGAATTAATCTGTTCTATGGTTATACCACGGTTGAGCAAATATTCTTGCGATGTTTTATTGTTTACCAACCGTTGATGCGCCCACTCGGCAATGCTGGCACACAAATGAAAGTAGGAATCAACAACCTGTGTTTCTTGCGTAGTGCTACTTGCAGCTAACACTTCGGCAGGAATGGTTATCTTATGACGGTCAACTAAATATTTTGCTGCTTCAAATTGAGAAATGTTTTCCAGGCGCGCCATAAACGCAATAACATCTCCCGTTGCCTGACAGCCAAAACAATAAAAAATTTGTTTAGCCGGGCTCACGGTAAACGAAGCATCAGTCTCGCTGTGAAAGGGACACGAGCCTTTCCAATAACTTCCCGCCGGTCTTAGCTGGACATAGTCGCCCACAACATCAATGATTGGCAATGAATTTTTGATGAAGTTGAAAAGCGCCATAGACTCACAATTATTCTTTTGAGGTTCTTTGTAAACTGACCAAAATTAAGCCAACCAAGGATATCACAAAAAAATATAAAACATAGATTTGCACCTGAGAAAGTTGCAGTAATTTTCCCTGCACTTCAATAACATCAACCAGCGTGTCACGGTCACCTCGCCAAAAATCAACGGCAAAGCGCGCTATACTGTCTAAGCTCAAATAACTAAAAAACAAAACGCCTGTTTTAAGCTTTGGATTATATAAAACAAACCGTATAAAAATAAAAATAGCAAATGAAGCCGCGCTCATATAAAGCTGTGTTGGATGCAGCGGCACCAACAGCGGCGCAAAGCCTTCTGGATTGGTAAACGTAACAGCCCATGGCAAAGCGGTTTTGACTGGCATGCCGTAACAGCAGCCCGCAAAGAAACAACCAAAGCGCGCTATTGCCTGCATCAGCGCCGCATACAAACCGGCTAAATCAAGTACTGGCAAAATGCGGACACGATGAGCAAGTAAATACAACGGAGCTACCAGCAATACGCCCAAAATACTCCCCAACACCACAAAGCCACCAACCCAGGGGTACAAAATTTCTATCCAGTTATGAGAAAATTGCTCCCATGCAGTCCATACAAAAAGAAGCCGCCCACCGGCAACACCACTGACCAGACCTATAAAAACAGTGTTAAGATAGGTATCGCCATCAATGTTTTTTTTGCGTAATGGATGGCGATAGGTAAGAAATAAAAAAACTAAAAAGCCAATGGCTATCATTAAACCATAACTGCGAATCCACAACGGCCCGTACAAATGCGCTAAACATGGATACATTATGCTGCCCTTTTTTAATTATAAATTTCTTTAATAGTGAAACATTTTTAGAATATAACTTTTAAAAATAATAGCTACTTCCCGCAATTTTGCAGTCGTGTTGACATTTTATGGCCCCCGTGCAAAGATACCGCAAACTTTTTACAACCCAATAAAGGAACCAACGATCATGAAAAAACAGCTCATTCTCGGCCTTTTTTCTCTTACAACTTTTTTCGGATCATCGTTTATTGGCGCAAGCACGGATAGTCCCAACAATCCCATTGCACAAGAAATTGCAGACCTCAAAAAATTTAATGAAGACTTTAACAAAGAATACAACCTCAAAAACAGTTCTCTGCAATCAATACTCCTTGACGTACGCACGCTGTCATTTATTGATACCATACAAGATCCACTAGATCAGCTAGCAAATTATGCATTCTTTAAACTATTTCCAGGACCACTCATTAGCGCTGCTTTTCCCAAAGGTCTTGTTTTTTTAAGCGCTACACAAGCACCAAAGCTTCATGAGCTTGTTGGCAACCTTGCCAAAGCAATGGGCATCAACAAACCTGCCATTTTTATTGCACGCGATAAAAAACTTTTTAATGCGTGTGCGTCATCGCTAACACCAAACGCTTCCTTAATGATCATCGGTGAAAAATTACTCAATGATTTGTCTGAAACGGAATTGCAAAGCGTTCTGGCGCACGAACTAGCACATGTTAAAAACAATCATATTCCCAAACAACTGTGCTGCTCTCTGGGCATTTTAGTTGGTTCAGGACTGGCATGGTATTATCTTTTTATCAATAATAAAAAAGAATCTGAAACTAGTGCTCCCAAAGGAACAGAAAAAAAAATAAGCAACCTTCTACCAAAAATAACGTTTATAGCTACTTTTATTGCCGTCCAACTTCTCATGCTCAAACTGTCTCGTACTTTTGAAGAAGAAGCAGATACCGACGCTATAAGAATTACTAATAACCCTCACGGTTTTATTGACATGATTAGCAAACTTGAAAACCATGTTAAAGAAGAATTCAACAAATTTGAAAAAGAATTTGAATTCGTGCTCAAAGAAATTGAAAAAATAGAACCAAACAGTAGCTGGCACGCATGGCTTTATAGACAGCGAGCACTCAGCGACTTTGCACTCGCTCAATTGAGACGCGAACAGACACTGACAGACGACGGCGGCACTCACCCTTCATGCAAAACACGCAAAGAGTACGCACAGGCGTTTTTACCCAAGCAAGCTTGCGATCACTCGTCGTCTGATTCACTTTCATAACGCTGCGCAAAAGCAGCACCACGCAAGCCAGGCCAATCATCAAATTCATCGTCAAACGCATGACGCACAACCTGATTCTTTTCGGGATCAACTTCAACAGGAACTGAAGCCGGACGACTACTTGGCAACGAACTTAACTGCTGCACTTGTTGAGAAACATGTTCAGGCAAGTGATCAAAAATTGAGCCGAGCGTCCCTTGAGAATAGCGCAAAAATATAAGCAACGCTGAAAGCATGAGCGTAACAAAAAGAACTGAATCAAAGCGATCCAGCAAACCGCCATGCCCAGGCAGTAACGAACCAGCATCTTTTAAATTTTTGCGACGCTTGAAATAAGAAATAAATATACCGCCCAAAAATGCTATTACTGTTGTTGTGAACGCAAAACCAGGCATAGCTGCCCAATGAAGCGTTGCAAACCAACCAGCAAGCGTTTTTACCTGTGGCACCATTACAAACAACAGGGCCCAGACGCCAACAAAACTTCCCAGCAAGCCTTCCCACGATTTCCCAGGACTTATTGATGGACATACTTTGTGCCTGCCCATACATTTGCCCACGAAATAACCAAAGGTATCGGCTGCCCACGCAAGAGCAATTGGCACAAGCGGCAACAGCGGGTCTGCCTCGCGGTAGGCATAAGCAAGCATAATCAACAAAACAAAAGGCATAATGGGATACAAAACGGTCAACGGCCAAAACCAGAATTTGTCGGCATCAATAAGCCGTGGCCATTCGAAAAAAAGAACTAATAATAAAACAGCTAGCAGCGCAAAGGCATAGAGCCAAAACGAATGGAGGTAAGCCCCTCCCAAACAACCAACTAAAAGAACCGACGTAAACAATCGCTTAATAAATTCACTGACTGTGCTTATCATCATGATATATCACTTTTCGCAAACAAAGACCCGCCCCACTCGCTTTGACTAACGTTTGTTGAGGGTTTTTACTCTCCAACACCTCTTGCAAATAGTCTACCGACAAATGAGGCCGTCGCGCAACATCTAAGGCATATCCAACCATTCGTCTAATTTGAAAGCGTAAAAAGCCTTGCGACTTTACTACAACACGCAGCATGGACCAATGAGCAAGTTTTTCAAGTCGTATTTCGTCAATCGTGCGCACCGTCGATTTTTCTTCTTCAAGTTTGCAAAATGAAGCAAAGTCATGCGTGCCCTGATAAATCTTGAGGCATTGCTCAAACTTTTGAATATCAACGCTGTCCATAAATTCATACAACCAACCAAAGCGGGCTACGTGCGGCAATGGTCGTTTTAAAAATAGGTGATAATAATAGATTTTTTGCTTAACGTTGGCAAAGGGATTAAAGTCGTCACTCACTTTGACAAGCGATCGAATATGAATAGTTTTTGGCAAACCCCCATTCCACGCCTTCAACATTTGCGCTTCAGAAATAGGAAGATCAGTATAAAAAGTTGCTACCTGCCCAAGCGCATGCACCCCAGCGTCGGTGCGCGAAGTGCCCAACACACTTATTTCTTTATTAAAAATACGCGCAAAAACATCTTGCAAACATGAAACAACTGTTACATCTTTTGGCTGCACTTGCCAACCATGAAAGTCAGTGCCGTCGTACGCTACTACAATTTTAAATTTTTGCATGAATTGTACTCATTGGAACAGAATAAATTTACAATTAGAAAGTTATTTGATTTGTTTCTTTTAAATAAAAAACCCCCATCCAGACGGACGTCATGGACAGGGGAAATGGAGGTTATCTAAGCTATGAGTTAATTTTATATCACAGCATGAAAAAAAGCAATCATTTTTTGATCAAAAATATTTTTTTCAACCCCCTTCACATTCAACCCAACCTGCCTAGCCAAAAACGCCCTGCTTCCCGCCCACACAAACCATAATCATGCATTTGCTAAAGAGCCCTACAACAACGATCTGGTCGATTATCCTATAAAACAATTGATTTTGTACCTGCAAGCCTGATAGTCTTTTGGATAGGCTTTTTACCTTCAAGTACTACAAAAAACTTAAAAACCAAACAGTATTTTAGCAACACTATTGATTTAAAAAAATTTCATAACTGAATTAAGGGCAAAGAATGAACATAATCAAAACGATTCTCATCATTCTCGTCATAGCGTGTTTAGACACTCAAGGTCCTTTAGCAAGTATGCCACCAGCAACCGACGACAGCGAAGACTCAAAAACAGACAGTAAGAAAACAAAAAAAGACAGCCCCACAACAAAAAGCCACAGCACAACAAAGCCATCAAAAAGCGTATCCAAACCAACTAAGAGCACACCAAAACCACCCAAAAGCACCTCGCCCAAACCTAAACCCGCTCAAAAAAAGGCAGCGCCCTCAAAGAAAAAAGAAGAGAAAAAGAAAGAAAAAAAAGAAGACGACGAAGATAAAGAAGAATCAAAAACTACAGACAAAGAAAAATCTGAAGATAAAAAAGAAAAAAGCGATGAGAAAGAATCGAGCGAAAAAACTGAAGAAAAGGGAACAGAAATTGAAACAACACAATTAACATGGCCCGACACTATTGACCTTGAACAAGCAAAGCAACTTCCCAGCGACGAGTCGGGTGCGAAAAACAAAATTATGGAAGAGGCCGAATTACTTACCTCTCAAATTGACGAAAATACTCAAGCGCTGAATAAGCGAACCGAAGAATATAAAAAAATGTTTCAAGAACTTACTGATAAATTGGATGACCTGTTCCAGCGTTATGGCTTTATTGCCGGGCAAGTTGAGGAAAACGCTTTAAAAAAACTTGCGCCGGTCATTGCTCAGCAACCTACCAAAGAAGTAAAAAAAGGAGAAAAGAAATGAAACGTTTTCTAAGTTATATAATCTTTGCCCTCGTAATCATGATTACACCACTTTGGCTTACAAGCATGCCCCCGGCTTCTGACCAAGCACCAGACACAACCGAAGCTCCTGCAGAAACACCGCCAGCTCAAGAAACACCGGAAGAAACACCACCAACAATGGAAACTCCCACTCCTGAAGCTCCAGCAACAGAAACTCCAGCAACACAAGAAGCATCAACCGAAGCGGCTCAAACGCCCGAAGCACCCGCAACAGAAGCACCTGACCAAACAAAAACAATGCCAGACGCATCAGAAGAAACAACCCAGCCGGCAGACGCCAGCGAAGAACAACCAGCGGAAACACCAAGTGATGCCACTGCAGACCTTGGCATGAAAGAAACAACAACAAAAGAACCTAAACCAGCAGAAGAGCCTAAAAAAGAAGAAGAAAAGAAAACAGAAGTAACTGGTATGGCACCCGCAACAACTGGGCCAACAAAACCAACCACCGTTAAAGAAGCGCTCAAATTCCACAAAGAAGAGCTTAACCAAATTGATACCAGCATGAAAACTATACAAACCAACAAAGACGCTCTCAAAAAGCAATTGCGCGAACTTGATGCAAAACTTGGCGAGGCACAAGCAAAAGCGGCAGAAGCAAAAGATATTGGTTTTAATGTGTTGCAAAAAGATTCAGAAAAAGGCGCTCAAGAAGACTTGGCCAAAATTAAACAACTGATTGCCGATATTAAAACTATCAGAGAATTTGTTGACAGCTCATTTGCGCAAACATTTCACGACAACATTACAGCCATAAAGGTTCAAATTGCGCTTATCGACCAAACTATTAAAACGCTTCAAGCACAATATCCCAATGTTTCGTTGGGCGAGCTTGCCAAAGAGCAGCCAGCAGAGCCAGCAAAGGAAAAAGCGAAAGAATCAGGCACTATTGCCACCACCATAACCAAGTTTACCGCCTGGCTGGTCAGCTCGCTCAAACAAGTTAAAGACTGGATGCTTTCGCCCTCCGCAATCGAGGAGCAAAAAAAAAAATCTAATGCCGAAGAAAAAAGCAAAAATGGCCAACAATCAGGACCGGTAAGCGACCAAGTCAACAAAGATATTGCCTGGCTTAACAAATCGATTGAAGAATTAGACAAAAAAATTCTTACGTACAGCACCATGTACAAAGAATTAAAAGAATTGATAAAAGAACTGCGCGCACGGTTTGACTCAGTGCCGGTTATTCAAGCGTATTTGTTGTTAACTGAAGATGAGAAAAAGCCTGAAGAAAAACTGTACTGGCGCCGAATGGCAGAACACATTTTTGAGAAATTTTTAGATTTAACAGCCATGACGGTTGAGATCGGTAAAAACTTGGTTATCAAAGCATATAACTATTTTCTTGCCGGCACCGTGCGCCGCTTCACACAAGACGTGCAAGAAAAGATAGCCGAGATGGAAACACGAAAAATTGACACAGAAAATCTTAAAGACGCTCAACTCTAATTGAAAATTTATGAGTGGCTGTTTTGCAGCCACTCTTTTTTTGTTTGCTCTCTTACAAAATGCTCGGCTCAAGCCTTTCTAAAAGTTCGATAAGCCTTTGTCTTTCATCATAACGAATGTCTTGATTTTTGAGACCAATTTTTATTGTTGCGACCAAAGTATCTTTAATGCTCACAGTTTCTAATACCGCATCAAGTCTTCCAGCAAGCTTTTCAAATAAGCTCAATGAAACATCTCGCACATCCCGATCCCCACTCTCTATACCCTGCTGCCCTGCTGCAAAAGCCTGCATGAATACTTCAGCTACCTCATCTGAATGATCTTTGATATAATCTTTTACAATCGTCCTACCGTAAGGAAATGTTCCTAGTATCATTTTTTCAACGTACTGAGCAACATACTTTTGATTATCTTGATCAACTTCAAAAATAAAAGAAACACCAAGTTCTCCCCTGTTTTGAAATTCAATTTGATGACTTATTCCGTTCACTAACCCAAATAACACCGTAAAATCTTCCATCCGTAGCCAATCTCTATCGTGACCAACAAAGTTTCCTTCTAAAATAATTTTATTGTGAGCTTTATCATAGTCCATCGTGAAAGTTACACCGTGAACTCGCAATGTTATTTGATAAGCATAACGAACACCTGCGTCACTAAAATGAACACCAGTATTCGTAAACTCACGAGCTCTGAATGGATTAAAGTTTCTTGCAATTTCATGCAAACTATTTTCAATTACTGCAACCGATAATGGTTTTTGAGCCCTATCAACGCCTGCACCGTTCATCAGCACATAAAAAGACCACAAAATATTTTGATGTGATAGGGTAAAAAAATCTTCTAAGTTACTTGGAACAACAATAACTGTTTCAGCCATACCAAATGTACCCCATAATGAAGCCCCCACATCGAAACGACTAGATGGTAATAATTCATCAGCACCATCAGTACATTGGCCAAAACGATACTTTACACAAAACATATAAAAGCTATAAGTCCCCTTAATCCACAAACCCTTCAAAAAATTATGTCCTTTACCAGCTGCCAAACCAAGATATTTTTCCATCATAGCCAAGTACTGCGCAACAATTTTTTTGAACATTTTTACTTGTTCAGCTGTATCGTGATACTTTCCGGTACTGCCTTTAAAAGTCTTCACAAAGTGATTGTCAAAAATATCTATAAACGTATCTAAAAACGAGAGCGCCATCACTTGTTTAAAACGGCCAGCTTCGTCTTGCAATGCAAAGATATTTACAAAATCGTCTGCCATCAGGTAATTAAAGAAATGTTCTTGAACATAAGCAAAAAGACCTTCAACGTTGCTTGGCTCTTCCCAATCACTATCTTTAATCTGAAACAACATATTTTGTTTTCTTTGTAACGTTTCAACAAACTCTCGTGATTGTTCAAACATCTCAAACAAATTGTTAAAAACTTCATGCGTACTAGCTTGTGCAACTGCTGGCTCAAAGAAAAGATGCAACCAGGCTGAAAATGCTTTTAGTGAGCGCAGCTGCTCGACCATGATTGATAAATTTTTAATTTGTTCAGCATTCTTACTTTGTCTTATTTGATCAACAAACACCGTCCACTTGTTTTCAAGCTCTGGTGTTAGTGCCACACGTGCACCATAAAATGCCAACGCAAACATATTGTCATCTTGCAACAAGCCCTGATCAACAGAGCCTGCACTGACCAGCGGCACAACCGTGTTATTCACAAAGCTCATTTCTTGGTCAAAGTTTTTTGCAATGCTTTCAAACGAATCAACATCAACAATGCCTGGCGTTGGTTCTTGAAACAGCAGTGCTTCAAGAAAGCGCAGCGGAAAGAGACGGCGAATATCGCGCGCCGGCAGGCTCAGATGCTTATTTAAAATAGAACCAGCAGTGCGAACTTTTTGTTGCAACACTTCAAGCTTTTCTAACGCTCGTTGAGCCGCACGTTGCTCAGAGCACGCTGATTGTTTGTTGTGGCACTCAGCCAGGCTTTGCTTTTCTGCCAGCGCTCCATGTATGCGCTGCACAATGCTTGCAAGTGCTTGCTGTGCGTGTTCTTGATGGCCTTCAGCCAACAACGCAATCAAATCTTGGTTAGTTTTTTCAGGAAAATATTCCTGCGCGAGCACAACAAAAGCTTCATCGGCATCAATCGCAGACATTTGTAATGGCAACGGATAGTTTAAGAAGCCTTCGTTTAACTCAGCTTCTTTTGCTTGAACAATCAAACCACGCTGAACGTCAACGAGCAAAGCAACATCTTCAGCGCCCAGCAACGATTCAAGTTTTGCAAGCGCTGGCGTGTGCATAACCGCAATGCCCGCTCCTCTAAAAATTGCTGCAGCATGTGAGTACGGCCCCGCCTTGGGGTCTGAAACAACAACTACCTTAACTTTTTGTTTGTCGATTGCGCCGCTGTTGTAAGCTGCCAACGCACCGTCCAAATGCGATGCTGTTAAAACTTGGTCTTTGTTTTGAATGCTGCGAACGTAATTACCGGCGTTAATAACCGTCGTTCCTGATAATTTTTTTTCTGACAAAAATGCAGAAGCATCTTTTAAATAACTTGGTACTTGTTTAACTCCTGGATACACAATTGGTCGCGCTTGAACCAACGCAATAGTTTTTGTATCTGGTTCATACGCCAACTCCAAATCCATCGGCATGCCATACGCTTCGTGAATTTGTTGCGACACAAAGCCAATTGCTTGTGCAGCAAAACTTTCTAGCGCGCGTGCCTTTTGTATTTCTTCAGGATTTGCTTGCTCAACAAGCCCTTCAAGAGCTGGCACCAAGCGCTCATGTTTAATTTTTATTGTTGCAAAAACGTTCTGTCCTTGCACAAGGTATTCGTCGGTTGGTAGTTTATTGTCTACCACCGCCGCGTTGTGGCCAAAGGTACACTGCATGGCACTTACGCCATTCAAACGTGCTTCCGGCTCTTGCGTGTACACTACGCAACCGGTTGGGATAACTTCTTTCTCGCCAATCATGCGCTGCACAAGCAACGGAATAAACGGCATGTCAAAAATTGTTTTATCGCCAGCCTCACAACGTTGTTGCAATGATTTTGGACGTACGTACGATGCTACAACACTCAACAGCGCTTTAACAAACGCTTCTTCAGTTGGCTCAACGTTTGCTTCACTTTCGTTACCACCAGCGTTGGAAAACTCTTGGTTATCTTCTTTCCCCGTGCTGCGAAACATGAGCTTCCAGTTTTTGCTTTTTGCTTCTTTTAAAAATTTTCTTACTTCTTTTGATAATTCGATTGTTGTTGGCTTGAGCAATGCAATATCGTTTGCCAGCTTTTCAGCATTTTCTAAAAAATCTTCCGGCAATGTTTTGTTTGCCAGTGCTTGCGTACGAGCATTTAAACTCAAGTCATCAACCAATTCTTCCCAGCGCTCGAGCAAATCAATGCCATTCTTTTTCAAAAAGCTTTGAACACTCGTAGTTGGTACACCAACGAACTCAGGAATGTGCACCACAAAGCCGCTAAACTTTGGATGGTTTGCAAGCATCTCATTAATTTTTTCTACAAGATTGTCTCGCATTATCATTAAGTTAGCTGTTTTATAACCATAACCCTGTATTTCTGCCAGGTTGCGCAGTTGGCGCTGGTTAACATGATTGATAGGCAAACTTATTGTCGACGAGCTTGACGATGAAGATGCATATGAACTGCTCGGCATGAACACAGCAGCGCTATTGTGCCAACCAACAAAACTGCTGCCTGGCGAATAAAAAGCCGAATGTGCCGGCACGGTAACTGAACTTAAACTTGACGAACTTGCTGCCGCAAACATAGTGTTGCTTAGCACCAGCTCTATTAAAACCAACAATAATAATTTTTTATTCCGTCCGTTCATGATCATAACCTCTCATACTTAACTATAACAGTGCTTTGCCTGTCAATGTTTTTACTTCATCAATTTCTTTACTCAACTCAAAACTACTCTTTATCTCTTCGCATGCCTCTTGAATGCGCAGCCACTGCTCAGCATCGCCACCCTTGTCTGGATGCATAGTAAGCGCCAGTTTACGACACTGACTTCTTACTTCCTGTTCTGTTGCTGTTGAATCTAATCCGATAACCGCAAATGGCTCATCAGCCAAAAGTTGCGCATATTCGCTCGCACAAAATTCATCAACAATTGAAGGAAATTTTGTTCCCACTGTCGGCACAACTACTGAGCAAATTGCAAACAACAAACACATAAATCTAACAAACGTCGATGTTGCATCTTTTAAAAGCTCATGCTCAAGATAATAATCAGCAATAAAAGGCTTAAACGAACTTTGTTTAATAACAGGAAAACTTGCTATAACAACATGATCTTGGCACATGCCCAACACCAGCGGCACGCGCGGCACTGAAAAAATATAATCATCTTCGTTTTGATTTCGCTGATTTAAAAAACTTTGCTCAAAATAGGTTGCCAGCATAAAACCAATTTTTTTGACTATCTCAGTTGCTGATGTTTTTAAAACCATCACAACTTTGGCATTATCAATAAGTTCTTGGTCTAAGTGCCTACCTTGCAACGAACATACCTGCTTATCAAGCTCTGTACCATCTTCGTCGTAAATTTTTGTCCCAAAATTCAATAACAAAATTTTTTGAAGAAAATCGCGTATTTTTGAAATTTCAAGTATCTCGTGCACCGTGTCTGATGTTGCATAATCTGCAAAAAGTTTTTTAATAGCAGCCTGAATTGTTGGTAAAGCTTTCAAAAGTACTTCAAAATCGTCCGACCCTAAATCAGTGTGAGTATCCCACATTTCTGCAATATCCAGGCCACGAGCCTTGCAAAAAGCTTTTATATCCCAGTCTTGCAAGACTGTCAGCTGGGTCATATCACCAATCACACCAGTGCTGGTATAGCCATTTGAAGAACTGGCGGCCGAATAAACGGTACCCAGAGGCAGTGTTACTGCCGCCAAAAATACCGCTAAAAAAGTACGCAATTTAGCTAAAATATGATTAAATATCATAAAAACCTCCCGTTTTAAGTGGCAAAAAAGCCACCTATTATTAACAATTAATATACAAAGAGAAAATAAAATTGTCAATCACCCCCTATTTTTCATACAAAAGTGCCACTTTTTTGATTGAATAGGCCTAAAATAACCAGAATCAACAAGATCCCCTGCTTCTATTTCTTGCAAAATTGTACTATAGTACCTGCATCAATTGCCCCCAGGTACTGCCAAAGCCCCACTTTGCAAGAAAAAAGGAGAACGTAATGAACGACAATATTTTTCGCGAATATGACATTCGAGGCATTGTTGGCGATGAACTGCCCATTGACCAAGCGTACGACCTGGGCCAGGCGATAGTAACCTTTCTCAAAAAAAAGCATCCGCACCTAACCACCATGGTGGTAGGGCGCGACGGCCGCACCCATTCACTACCCATCACCAAACATTTAATGAAAGCGTTTATTGACCACGGCATTGACGTTATTGACGTTGGCATTGTCCCAACGCCCGTTGTTTATTTTGCTGTCCACTTTTTTAACACGCCAGGCGGCATTTGCGTTACCGCATCGCACAACCCAAAAGAATATAACGGCGTTAAAATGTGGGCGGTGTGGGGCAAAGAAATTCAAGAAATAAAAAAGATTTATCACGAAAAATCATTTAGAGATACAAACGATAAAAAAGGCTCTATCAAAGATTATAACGTTATCACTGAGTACATACATTATTTGACCGAAAAATTTGCACATTTAAAAAATGCCAAGCTTGATGTGGTTATTGACTGCGGCAATGGAACTGCTGGCACTATATTCCCTACACTCGTTGAAAAAATGAACTGGGGCAATGTAAAATTGCTATTTACCGAAGTTGACGGCACCTTCCCACACCACGAAGCCGACCCGACCGTTAAAAAAAATATGCTCTCGGTAAAAGGTGAGCTTGACCGCAGCTCGTGGTTTAAGTTTGGACTCGGCCTTGATGGCGACTGCGACCGCATGGCGCCCATGACGCGCAGTGGCTTTTTGGTGCCCGGCGACCAGCTCTTGGCACTCTACGCACAAAAAGTATTAAAAAATAATCCCAAGGCAACGGTTGTTTTTGATATCAAAAGTTCAGGCAGCCTGACCGAAGTTTTGACCAAGCTAGGCGCCAACCCAGTCATGTCTCCGTCTGGCCATTCAATTATTAAAGAACAAATGATCAAGCACAAGGCACTTTTGGCGGGCGAACTCAGCTGCCACTTCTTCTTTGCCGACCGCTATTTTGGCTATGATGACGGGATTTATGCTGCCATGCGTTTGTTTGAAATTATGGAAGAAAGCAAAGAAACACTCGAAACGCTCATTGCTTCGTTTCCGGTAAAAGTTAGCTCGCCAGAGTTTCGCATCCCCTGTGTTTCTGAAGAAGATAAAGGCATAATTGTTGAGCATGTAAAAAATATTTTTGCAGCACGCGCTGATGCGGCTATAATAACTATAGATGGTATTCGTGCCCAAATGGCTTACGGGTGGGGCTTAGTTCGCGCATCCAATACCCAAAACGTTATTTGTTTACGCTTTGAATCAGAAACCAAAGATGGCCTTAAAAAGGTTAAACAGGACTTTTTTGAAGCACTTGTGCCTTATTTTGAAAAGAAGAAGTTGAAGGAAGGAATTGATTTATAACAACAAGCTGGGCTTACACATTCGCCTGAAAGACAGCATCAACCAGATACTGGACGATGCGTTGCTGTACAACGTTGCTTATGCGCAATTTTTCCTTACCCAAACACACCGCGATTCAAAATATATAAAATTTAGCAAAGAAGAGCAGGAGCTGTTTATTCAACGTAAACGCGAGCTTTTTTCGGGCATTTTTGTTCACAGCTCATACTGGATTAACCCTGCTTCGGGCAAAAAATCAACACAAGAAGTTTCACGCAAGCTCTTAAAACAGGAAATTAACCTGGCAGAGCGTCTTGAGATTCCTTACATTGTTTTACATTCCGGCTCGGCAACCTGGCACCAACCAGAGTTAAGCCCAGAGGAAAACAAGCTTTTAGGTATAAAAACGCTCTGCTCAACACTCAATGCTGTTTTAAAGGACACAACCAACGTTCAAATTTTGCTGGAAAATACTGCTCACGGCAACCTATGCCTGGGCAGTGACTTCCAAGACTTTGTCTTAATTAAAGAATTTCTCGATTATCCTGAAAAAGTGGCCTTTTGTTTAGATTTTTCGCATGCCTTCTCATTTGGCTATAATCTTGAAAAAGAGGCCGAATTTACCGATATTCTTGAAAAAACCATTGGTTTGACCAATCTAAAGCTCATTCATTTTAATGACTCTTTAGAACCAATGGGCAGCCAAAAAGATCGCCATGCAATTCCCGGAGAGGGCCTTATTGGGGCGCCCGTGCTGCAATCGCTCATCAAAAACCCCGCTTTTAGCGATATCCCTAAAATCATTGAAGTACCCCTTCCCGAACCTGAAATCATGAATATAACCCTAAGAAATATTTCAGCTTGGTAAGAATTTTAACCCCTTTTTAAAAAAGCAGTTAATTGTGTCACTTTTTAGACCCAATATTTGCATATTTGAATAGAGATTAGGCGTTTGACGGTCCTAGCGCCAAAATCTATACTAGTTCTATGATTATAGAGTTTTAGAGCTCGGGTCGTGGGGGGCTTTTCTACTTATAGTTAACTGTGTTGTTATTAAAGTAAATGTAACTATTCATAGTAGGTGGGGTATTCTTTATGAAACGCTTTTACCTCTACGCATATGCGTTTTTTGTAAGTTTTATGACCAGCATGTGGTCACCAGTTGTCGCCGACAACCAATTTTTTCAGGCAATCAAATTTGAAGAACTTGCGCAAAAAGCTTTACAGACAAAACAAAAGTCTCAAGATCTACCATCAATTGATCAAGAGAAACTTGCATCACTTAAAAATTGCTATGCAGAGTTTTTGAAAAACTACTCACAAGAATCTTTGGCGCACGCAAGCAATTTCTTCAGTCAAGAAAACTGCGAAGCCACAAAAGTAATAAAATTTAAGCAAGAAATGCAAACTAAGGCTATGGGAGCCATGGCTAACTTATTAAGCCCGGAGCCAGAGCTTTTGCCTGAACATGCCGTTACGCAAAATCTATTGAAAACAGCCTTTGAAATTATGGCTGACTTACACACAATCCTTAAATGGATCAACACCAGTGGCCTTGTTAAGCGCTTAACACCAGACGTTCATACGCTGGTTAACGATCTTAAACTTGATGCCAACAAGCTTCAAGAATTTTTGAATTCAGAACATGGTAAGGAATTTGTACTTAAAAGCTGCAAATTAGAGAACGAAATAGGGAAGATTTTTAGCACCTGGCTCTCGTAATACTCGTGAAATGTGGAAATAGAACAGTGTAAATGATAAGTGGAGGTATTTATCATGGTGAATATTATGAAAAAATTAAAACTAGTTTTCTTAGGCGTATGTATGTCATTGGTCCTTGGTGGCAACATGGCACATGCATCAGACGCAATTAATGAAAGTCTTACTTCAAAGATTAAAAACTTTGTAAAAGAAGCAAGCACTAAAGTGCGTAGTAAGTTTACTGGCGTTAATATACAAGCTGCATGTCAACTTGCAGGCTTGATAGAATATAAACCAGCAAGTCTTGGCTACTGCTTGGCTTTCAGAAATAGAAACCAAGCATTGCTTGCCAAGCTACCAGCAGTTGCAAGCAAAATTGGAACACAAACATTTGAAAAATTGTCCAAAACAATGCCAGAAGCAGTATCTCAAGACTTAAACCAATTGAAACAAGAATACAGCCACTTGATCCCAACGGTTAAACCAGCTCATGAAAATGTCAGCGTTGCTCAAAGAGAACTTGTTGAAAAGCTTCTCATTGTAGCCAACTATGAAACCGTAAAATCCTTGATTAAAACAGGTCTTTTCTTTGCATCACTGCAATATCAGAACCTTTTGGAAGCGTACGGCGTAACACTTGACCCAGAAAAAGCTGCAGATATCGTTCATGAAACTACCATTGAAGTTTTGGCAACAAGCCTAACAGCACACGAAATCAACGAATTAATAGAGTTCTTTCAACATGAAACATTCAACCTCATCATCAAAAATAGAGGAATTGCTATCGACATGTTGATTAAGGAAATGCCTGAGCTTGCACCACTCAAGATGCTTGCTGGCGCATAAAACCTGAAATTAGACCTAGGAAGAAAGGCTCTTTGGGCTCTCGCTCAGAGAGCCTTTCTTAGTTAAAGAGGTAATTTGTGAGCTTAGACTGGACAAAACAAGCATCTTTGCTAGAATTAGTAGTCATAAACAAGCAAATTTTTGATCGTACGATAAGTAAGCGCTATTTTTATATGCTGCGAGTCTGAAAGGCATAAAAACCATGAGTGAAGCATTAGCAAAGCCAGTTTTCGAAAAATACGCAATTTTTCAAACAGGCGGCAAACAATACCAAGCAATTCCAGGACAAACCGTCGCTATTGAAAAAATTGAAGGCGAAGCTGGAACAGCATTAAGTTTTTCTGAAGTTTTGTTCAGAAAACAAGGTGCCGACAAATTTGAATTCGGTCAACCATTTGTTGAAGGTGCAACCATCAAGGCAAGCATCGTTAAACAAACCCAAGGTCCGAAAATTGTTATTTTCAAATTCAAAAGACGTACTAAAGGCCGCGTAAGAAAAGGCCATCGTCAACCAATTACGGTTGTTCGAATCGAAAATATTTAAGCTATTTTTGCATTGAAAAAACGATAACTTCGTTTTTTTCACAAGCTTCATGGTGGGTGTAGTTACCGTACATAAATACGTTACGAAAGCCCACCTTTTCTATTATCATCTTAAATTCATGCCAACTGTACCAGCGTAGCTGCATCGTTTTTACGTAGCTTGCTGCCAACTGACTGTTTTTATACACTTCGTACTTGAGCCATTTTGTTTCTATCTGCTCAAAGTGATTACGCTGAATCGCTTCAGAAAGCACCACATGCGCATTATCTTCAACACGTGTTGTTGCGCGGCGTACCGACCAAACACCCTGCTCTGCCGTTAGCATTTGCAATGTTGGCATAAATAATGAGATCAGCAAGCGCCCACCTTGTTCCAAATGAACATAAAAACGACGCAATGCTTCCAACACCTCTTGTCTGCTCACTAACAACTGAAAAGTACACAAGGGAATAAAAATTGTTTTATATGAATATGGAATTTTAAGCGATTGCATGTATTGCTGATAAATAATTGGCTTCAAGCCAAACTGCTCGGCTTTTTCTTGGCACACACCCATCATCTGCGCTGAAGGTTCAACACCATGCACTTCAAGGTTGTTGCGTAGGTATGGCAACAACAACCGCCCAGTCCCTGAGCCTACTTCTAAAGCAAGCCCGTTACCGTGACGAATAAAGTGTTCGTAAAATGATTGGTCTTCGTGCGGCTCTGAACCAAACCACAAATCGTAAAGTTCAACGGTTATACCTTCATAAACATAAGCACCTTGAATGTGCATAGAAATCTCCTTTAACAAATGCAAACAATAAATGCTTGAAAAGCAATACCGTAGATGTATTGATATGTCAAATGAAAACTGCTCTACAACCACCTTGCAAAAAGGCACTAACGTGTTATAACTTTTCAGTGAAAAGAATTAGATTGTTTTATGGAGATACTAGGTTTACTATGTTCAAAAAAATGTATTTAGCTCTCTTTTTTGTTAGCACACCAGCAAATTTATTAAACGCAGAAATTATTAAAACAACAATAAAAGTTGATAAAGTTACCTGTTCCTACTGCGTAACATCACTACAAAAAGCATTTGCGCAATTAAAACATAAAGATTTAAAAAGCATAGAAAGCAGAAATGTTGATGTTGAACAAAAGCAACTCACCATCAATCTTCACGGCGGCAATGCGTTAAAACTAGCCGACATAGAAACATTGTATGAATCAACCATCGACAATGCTAACTATAAATTTGGCGGCATTACGCACCTTGAAGCCGTTGGCTCAATCAAGCACGGCGACTTTGGCTACTACTTTAATGTTGATGGCAGCAACGACAAAATTTACCTGCTCGAACCATTAACCACCGAACAAGAAACAATAGCACCCGCCAAAAAGAAATGGTGGCAGCGCTTGATGTTTTGGAAAAGCAACACAGAAACTAAAGAAACAGCAACCACCGATCCAATAAAAAATAAAATTAAACATCTGGCAAACACACGCTCATTGCTGCGCATCAGCGCACCAGTGCACCGCCACCCTGATGAGACCTACGGCGTTTCAAACTACCATCACCTTAAAATATTTGTGGCGTAACGCTCTTGATAATCGAAAATATTCAAAGTATTGTGCATGCACAGCGCATTGCAATTTTGGGATGCAGCGGAACCGGCAAGACCACGCTTGCGCGCAACCTTGGCGTGTTACTCAACCTGCCGGTGCATCATTTGGACCGCTACTACTGGCAAGCAGGCTGGCAGGCTTCTGATAATCAAACATTCAAAAATGTCCATCAAAAACTGTGTTCAGAACCGCGCTGGATCATTGACGGTAATCAAACGCTAACACAGCCAGAGCGCTGCAAACATGCTGACATTATTATCTTTTTAGATTTTGCACGCCACATTTACTGGTGGCGCGTTTTTGTACGCTGGCTCAACTTTCGCAACGAACAACGACCAGATCTTGCACCAGGTTGCCGCGATTCACTCAATCGCCACTTTCTTGCCTACATTTTCAATTTTAAAAGTATCTGGCGGCCCATGGTACTAAAGAATCTTGCAGAACAAAAAAGAGCCGACAAGACTGTTATTGTCTTGCACCGCCCTCACGAAGTTTCGGTCTTATTAAAAAAATTAACGACTATACTCGCCCCAGAAAATCAGCTATCTCCTGATGTGAGTGTAAAATAATCACGGGCTTTGTTTTTTTCACTTCATCCAAAATTGCAATAACACCAGGCTTATACCTTTTTGGGTAACGCCAAACATACAAAAGGAATTTGAGTGTTAATCGCTCTGGACACCCTTCAGGTAAATCAAAACGACTCTCACACCGATTTTGCCACCGTCGCTTAATAATACGCCACAAACAAATTCGACGCGGCACATCCAAAAAAATAACTAAATCGGCAATCAATGCACGATCAGCAATGGTACGCACTTGGCTGCCATCAATGATCCATTCGCTCTTGGCGCAAAGCTCGTGATGCAATGCTCTAAAATCTTGATAGTCACGCTCGACCCAATTTGGCAACCAAAAATACAAATCAAGATGATGCACTGGCAGATTCCACCTGGCACCAAGTGCCGTTGCCAGCGTTGTCTTGCCCGACCCGCTGCAGCCAATAACTGCTATTTTTTTGTACGGTTTCATAAAAACAACTCCGTTAAAAAAAGGGGCATAAAGCCCCTTCTCTATCCTTGTAAAAAATTATTAATCAATGATGTAGTCTCGCTCGGATTTTTAGCTATTGTATCATACGATTCAACAATTTTGCCATGATCAAGCAAATAACCCACATCAAACAAGTTATGCAAAAAATTAGTATCATGACTTACCACCACAATTGCTTTGCCCACATTACGCAGCGAAATCAAAAGCTCGCGCAACTCAGTCGTTGTTTGTGGGTCAAGCGATGCCGTTGGTTCATCAAGCAACAAGACACTCGGATTTAAACACAGCGCACGCGCAATTGCCACGCGCTGCTGCTGCCCACCAGAAAGTTGCGCTGGGTAACGGTCGGCATATGCCAGCATGCCCACCTGCTCAAGAGCAGCATGAGCACGCGTGTACGCTTCGTCTTCAAATACCGTTGCAACCAGCCTTAATGGCTGCATACAATTTTGCAAAACGGTCATATGCGGAAACAAGTTAAAATGTTGAAACACAAAACCAACATGCCGCACACGCACAGATGCAGGTATTTTGTTAATATCAGTCCCATCAACTAAAATGGTACCCTCATATTTTTTTACCAAGCCAGCCATACAACGCAATAGCGATGTTTTGCCGGCACCGCTTCTGCCAAAAAAAGCAGTAATTGCTTGTGGCCGAATGGTAAACGAAACATTATCAAGAATCAACTTGCGTCCCGCTGAGAATGATAAAGAAACATTATTCCCCGTGATCATAACGCAGTCTCCTTTCAATCATGCGCGAAGCAAAAATAATAATAGTTGTCAAAATTAAGTACAAACCGGCAACAGCTGAATAAATCAACATCGGATTCATTTCGCGTGCAATAATATTGCTGCCAACTTTTGTCAACTCAAGAACGCCAATGTGCGACACAACTGACGACGTAAGAATTCCTGACGTAATCTCGTTAGACAATGCTGGCCAAACATTAGCAAGCATTTGTGGCATAATTACAAAGCGCAGCGCTTGCAGCCTGGTATAACCAAGCACGTAGCACGCTTCCCACTGCCCACGCGGAATTGAGTTAATGCCCGCACGCACAATTTCTGCAATGTAACCTGCCAAGCATAAAATCAGCGCCAGTGCGGCCGCACAAAACGGCGAGATGTCTATGCCAAACAAATCGGGAATCACAAAATATGCCATGAGCAACTGTACAAAAAATGGCACGCCACGCACTACAAAAATGTAGGCCGAAAGAACCGGTGCCAAAAATGGCACCCGCAAATGCCTACTCAGCGCGATACCACACAAGCTGCCCAACACAAACGCACAGGTAATTGCGTAGCACGAGAGTTCAATAGTTGCCAAAAAGCCATCTATCAGCTGCGGCGCATAGCGCAACAAAATATCTATGCTGTGACTATTCATGATGCCTCCCCAACTAAATACCATTTTTGTTCAAACTGAGCAATTGCACCATTATTTTTTAACTGCTGCACCGCTTGCTCAACAAGACCTACCAGTTCAGTATTATTTTTTTGCAAAGCAATGCCATGGCCTTTTGATTCAAAGCTACCAAGCGGTACATGCACCGCCTGCAGATCACTAAACTTTCTTGCAAAGCCTTCAAACGCTTCATCAAAAAAAGCTGCGGTAATTTTGCCGTACTGCAATTCTAAAACAATATCGGCATAGCCATTCAGCAACTTAACGTTGATAAAACCGAACTGACGCGCAAAGTTTTCTTGCAACGTACCGGCGAGCACACCAACGGTTGCATTTTTGCCACGCAAATCTTGCATGCTAGCAACACCAGTCGGCACCGATTGCCAAAAAACAAGCGGGAACGTGTTTACACCAACGCCTTGATAATGCACCATGGCAAAGCGCTGTAACCGCTCTTGAGTAATACTAAACCCACACATGAGCATATCAATTCTGCCACGGTCTAAAGCCATGCACAATTCAGGCACTGCCATTTCTTTGATTACAAGCGTACGACCCAAATGCTGAGCAATACCGGCAGCAACGTCCACATCAAAGCCTTCATAAGCACCCAGCTCATTGACTGACATAAACGGCGCATCGGCTGGCAGCATGCCAACTACAAGCTCGTTTTTAGTTTTTTGATTATCGTTTTGAGTACGATTACACGAAGAAAAAAATACTAAACAAAATACAAACATAACATTGATAAGCAGGCAAAATGCCGGCCTTCTATGATTAGTAAACATAGCTATCCTTAAAAAAAATTACGTTAAAGCAGAACTATGCATTAGTTAAAATGCACAATACCTCTTGAACGAATTAAACATGTTTGCAGCACAAAAGCTGCACGGTGCGCCTAAGCGCAAAAAATTAAAAAGTGTAGGAAATGGGGAGATGCAACAGTTTTCTACTTAACTGCTGCTTTAGATTTTCGTTTAGAAGATTTCTTGTAAAATTCCACGCGTGGGAATGTTTTGGCGTCTGAGTGGCCAAAGTGAATGGATGCAGGAATGACTGGTTCATATCCTGTAGAAAAAGACATAATCATACCCTTTCGGAAAAAACAAAAAATTACTTCAAACTATTTTTAGTTTAAATCAGCACCAAGTAAATGTCCAATTGTATCGAAAAATCAGCTATTTTTTTGCATTACGTCGGTATTTTCTAAAACAACCCCCCCAGCAAAAGCCGGGGGTTTTGTTAACGTTTTATCCTCGAGCAGGTCGTTCACGATATTTTAAATATACGTCAACCGCCTCTCCAACTGCACCTACAAAAGCCAAAAAGGAACATGCTACAATCCCTTCTTTCATAGTTGAGTGTATTGTGATACCTCTGCGTCCTTGTGTCTTGCTCCAAACGTTTATAAGCTCCTTGGCAAGATAGGTAAGTAATGGTGTACCTACGGCCATTTTTATGTAGTGGCCACCTTCTTCATTCTCCTCTTTCTTCCACGTTGTGGGTTCAGGACAGAAATATTGGTACAGGGCCATGCAGGCATCTTTGGCTGCTTGACTAGCAGCACCAATAATCCCAAAAGCCCCTCCTACAGAGCAAATTTCAACGGAACGTGCAGCTACGTACTTAAGTGCTTTTTCAAACGAAGAATGATGCCCGTAAGTAAGTCCGTAACCAATTTCTAACATGACCAATGCTGCTGAAGCAACGGTAGCAACAGCTCCCGCAATTTTTGTGTAACGCCAGGCCCCGCTCGCACACTGAGCGCCTCCAGCCTTCAGAGCTGCCAAGAAATGACCTTTTGCTTCTTTTTTATCAACTTTTTTGAAAAAGGCAGGATCTGCTTTTTCCAATGCATCCTGGGCTACGCGCCACTCTTTCTGCAATTGTTCATTTTCTTTTTTCGTCCGTTCCAAAGCTTTTTTCGTCTCTTCCAACTCTTTTTGTGTTTTTTTGTCAGCACCTTCTTTTTGCCACTGAGCAAGAATCACTTGAGCAGCTGCATCAACATCTTCTTCTTCAGCTTCTTTCAGAGATTTTCTTGCGTCTTCAACATCTCGTTGTGCTTTTTTGACTGCTTCTTCGGCACGTTCGAGTGCGGTCTTTTGGGGCTGATTTTTTGGTACAAATCCACAAAAATCATCTTCTGGCCATGGCTGCGGCTCTGAGTCAATTCCTAGCCACGTATCACGACCACAACGCGCAATACCCTCTTCTCGAAATGCTTGCTTACTCGTATCAATTTCATCCCAGACAACGCCATGCAGCTCCTCCAGGTCTTTTATTCTCTGCTTATAATATCTATCAACCCAACTATCCCCTTCTACAGGAGCTTCTTTTTCGTCAGCAAGCTTGCATCTCTCAATGTGTTCACGAAGCTCATTCACCACATCATCTTCGTCCGGCTCTGATCTTTGAGCTGCTTCATCGTCACCACCGTACCAGGCTGCCAATCCATCATCAGATGAACTTGCCCGCGTCGGTTTTGGTTGTCGTAAAATGCCTGGAGCTCTTGTTGGTTGTGCCACAGATTTTTCGCGTTCAGCTGCCAGTGTTTGCAGATAGTTAACAACTCTTTCTCGCGCATCATCATTTTTAAAAATACCAGAACGTGGATCAGCCAGGCGATCATACAGATCGACAAACGCTACTTGTTTGTCTGGCGTTACCTCGGTAGTGCCACCAAGCCAGTTGATATATTCGGTAAGCGTTGTGCGGTCATCCTGAGAAATCGTCATATTCTCGCTCGTACGACCCGTCACTTTGTCCGGCTCTAAGCTCTTCCAATACTTTTTGGCCGCCGGTAAAACCATGCTGTTTGCGCCAAGACATACCAACAAAGCCGTTGCTAATTTTTTCATATGCATACTCCTAAAAAACTTTTGCGATTAAACTAATCCCTAGTTTCTACACCCTTCAATTAAAAGATTCAAGCAAAAATCAAAATAATCCTGTTGATCTTTTTCACTACTAATAAAAATATTTGGATCTAAAACTGCTGAACTAATAATTGATAAAACCATCGTTACAATAAATACTGGCTTACTATTTTTATTAATATCACCACATTCTTGGTAATGAGTAAACGCATCAATCCATTGCTGCATTTCAGCCGAAAGCGTAACGCCAATATTACGAGCTTCTTGACCTTCAAGCCGCTGCCAATTAATCATGCGAACAATCTCAGGGTTGTTGCGGTAAAAAGCCATACTCTGCTTAAATAACAAGGCTAGAAAATCACGGAAAGGCAAATCGGTACTTGGCAAAACAGGGGTTGCAAGACTTGCTTGCTGAGAAATATTTTGCTTTACCGCAAGCCACAATTGCTCTTTACTACCAAAATGATGAAAGATAAGACTGTGGTTAATTTCAGCCAATTTGGCAAGATCGCCCATTGAAGTACCTGCAAAGCCACGCTCAAGAAAAAGACTTTTAGCCGCTTCAAGAATCTTCTCTTTAGTTGTTTTTTTCATAAAAACCCTCAAAAAGTATCATTTTTTAGTAAATTACAACCCAGTTGACTGACTAGTCAATATATGCTAAATTGAATTAACTGACTAGTCAATTAACAATAAGTAATAGTACTAAAAATATAACCAAAGGACAATCATGAACAAAAAAATTGTAAGTTCATTGTTTATGGCACTTGCTCTTACAAGCACCGCAATGCCAGCAGCAGCAATATTACAAGAAATTAGAACCCAAGAAAAAAAACGCAACTGGAAAAACGATTTACATTCGGCCTTAATAACGGGTAATTTCAACAATTTCCAAAGACTGATACAACCACTATACGGCTCTCCATTTGACCCCCTCTATTCTCCTGACAATAGTCAAAGGTTAATACTAGCCGCCCACTGTCCGATTGCCTCGGATGGGCTTGAAATTACTAGATACTTGCTAGAAAATACAACCCTTGATGTTAACGCACAGGAAGAACGAACTGGCGACACAGCACTACACATAGCAACACGCAAGCAAAACATTGCAATAGCTGCACTACTTATTAAACATAACGCCGACCTCACCATTAAAAATAGTTGTGGGGACATGCCTGTTGATATCGCACAAACAATGGAACTCACGATACTTTTGGCTCCATAAAAATATTTGAGTCAGAATAAAATAAATTAAGAGCTTTAAATAAGCCTTTTTTATCAATAAATTACATTTCTTTGACGAGTAACTATTTTTTTGATAGAAATAAAAGATATAGCTTTATTATCCAAAAGCCACCACAAGTGGGAGGAAAAGACCATGGTAACAACCATCTTTACCGCCTGCGACCGAGCGGTGATAACCATTTTCACTCGCTAGCCGCAAGGCGCATTCTTTATCAAGCAGTTGCTCTTGTTTTACAACAAGATATGCATGTATTTGTATACTGCTTCGTTTATTTTTCATTTCATTTTAGTTTTTTGTAATAAAACAACGTTGGTGCATTTGTTGTGCTCATTTTTTATGCACATCGAATTTTGCACGCACTTTAAAAATATAAGGAACGATTATGTCGTCTAACGTCCTCGTCCGCATTCTCAATGTCACCAAAGAATATCCGGACAAAAAACGTACTATTAAAGCCCTCAAAGGTATTAGCCTTGATATTCAAAAAGGTGAAATCATTGGTCTTTTGGGTGTTAATGGTGCCGGAAAAACAACCCTTTCTTCAATCTTGGCAACGCGCCACCCGGCAACTTCGGGCGAGATATTGTTTGAAGGAAAATCAATTTACGCAGACATTGCCAACTACCGACGCATCATTGGCTACTGTCCACAAAAACCAAACCTCGATCCAGCATTAACGATTGAGCAAAACTTGGTCTTTGCTGGCCGCTACTACGGCATGTCGGAAGATGCCATTGAAAAACGTAAAAACGAACTCATGAAAAAATATGAGTTGGTACAATATGCCGATTCTTCATGTTCAATATTGTCGGGCGGTTATAAACAACGCGCCATGATTGCCCGCGCGCTCATGCACAATCCGCTTTTGGTTATTTTGGACGAACCGACTGTGGGCCTAGACCCGCACATTCGTCACCAACTGTGGGAAAGTATTCGCGATCTGAAAAATGAAGGCGTTGCAGTTATTTTGACAACACACTATTTGGATGAAGCAGAAGTACTTTCTGATCGCATTTGCGTTTTGGACAAAGGAAATATCAAGTTGATTGATACACCAGAAAACTTGAAATCAGTGTATCAAAAGAGCAATTTGGAAGAAGTATTCTTGCAATTAATGCACGAAGAAACACGCTAATTATGTTAAATTATTAGGAACTATTATGGTTACAAAACAAGAAAATCGCTGGCTTTCATATGCGCGCTTGGTATGGCAGCTGGTAAGAGCCGACATGACCGTATATCGTGGTATTGTTGCTGAGCAGCTTATTAACACGGTAGCATGGGTTGGGCCAACAGTCTTGGTCACTACCTACGCATTTCCGTTGCTTGGTATTGCAAAAGGCTTTGGTGCTTTTATTGCGGTAGCGTCAATTGTTTCGGTAAGTCTTTTTCAAGCATTTGCTGCAGCAACGGCTTTTGTTGGCGATTTAGAAGGAAACCAGACAATCTCGTTTCCACTCACGCTGCCAATGCCTTCATGGCTAGTTTTTGTACAGCGATCGGTAAGTTATGTTTGTAAAGCTTCGATATTGAGCATCATTGTGTTGCCGCTGGGTAAGCTTATTTTGCTTGATAAATTGAGCTTTGCAAATTTCTCGATCGTTAAATTTGTTGTTATGTTTTTTGCCGTTCATATCTTTTCAAGCTTTTTTAGCTTGTTGTTGGTAAGCATGGTAGATAGCATGTCACAAATCATGAAAGTATGGTTGCGCTTTATTTTTCCAATGTGGTTTTTTGGCTGCTCGCAATATCCTTGGAGCATCTTGCATCAACTGTCGCCAAAGCTTGCTTATGCATGCTTGGCTAATCCGTTTGTTTACGCAATGGAAGGCATTCGTGCTGCAGTGCTAGGGCAAGAAGGCTCACTGTCTTACTGGCCGTGCGTTGGCATGCTGCTTGTTTTTGCAACACTGTGTGGCGTAGTAGCAACCAGAAGACTCAAGAAGCGCCTTGATTTTGTGTAAGCTTGATTTTTAATATCTGCAACGTTATGATGCCGGTCAGTAGTGACCGGCATTTTTTTTGACTCGAGACAAAAAAACCATGGATAAAATAAAATCGTACACCAAAATTTTTTGGCATTTAATGCAAAAAGATCTGCTTATCATGCGCCAAACGCTGCTGCGTGATATTTTTGATGGCATAGTTTGGGCCACCAGCACTATTTTTGTCACCACCTACATATTTTCATCACTGGGCATATCGTCAGATTACGGCCCGTGCTTTGCTATTGGCGGCGTTGCAAGTTATGGTATTTTTTTCGTTTTTGACCATACGGCAAATTTTTTGGCCGACCTTGAAGGCGATCAAATTATTGGCAATCATTTGGTTTTACCTCTTCCCTCATGGCTTATACTCATTCAACAAGCATGTACTTACGCACTGTTTACCAGCACCCTCACCGTATTCATTTTTCCCGTTGCAAAAATTGTTTTACTAGGACGCCTCGACTTGAGCCACCTTTCACTGATTAAACTTGTACCATTTTTTATACTCACCAACTTTTTTTCAGCATTTTTAAGTTTGCTCGTAACAAGCTTTTTGCCCGGCATGAGAAGTTTAAATGTTATTTGGCCACGCTTTTTGTTTCCCATTTGGTTTTTTGGTGGTTCACAATTTTCGTGGCAGGCAGTTCATAACTTCTCGCCAAAGTTTTCTTACCTCTGCCTGCTCAACCCATTTTTGTACATAACCGAGGGCCTGCGAGCTTGCGTGCTAGACCCAACTAACTCACTACCATTTTATGTTTGCGCCCCCGTGGCGCTCTTTGCAACGCTTGCTTTTGCCTTCATCAGCATTGCCAGACTCAAACGGCGCCTTGATTTTGTGTAATAACATTTAAGTAACTGAGAAAATTTTTATGAAAAAAATACAAGCGTACGCTAAAATTTTTTGGCTTTTGTTCAAAAAAGATCTACTCATTTTGCAGAGAATGCTATTACGCAAAATATTTGATGTTACTATTTGGGCCGGAAGTACTACATTCGTAACAACATATGTTTTTTCGTCATTGGGCATGCCGGAAAGTTATGGTCCCTGTTTTGCTATTGGTGGCGTCGCTCTTTACGGCGTGTTTCTCATTTTTGTTCATACAGCAAATTTTGTTGCCGATATGTATGGCAATCAAGTCATCGCTTATGAATTGGCTTTACCTATTCCTTCATGGCTCGTTTTGCTCCAAAAGACCTGCAGTTATGCTTTTCTAAACGCGCTTCTTTCCAGCGTTATCTTTTTAGTCGCAAAACTGGTCTTGCTCAGCCGTTTAGACTTCATTCACTTATCGCTGATCAAATTTATCCCTTTTTTTGTCCTAGCAAATTTCTTTACCGCATTTTTAAGCCTGCTTATGTCAAGCATTGTATCGGGCATGGAAGGCATGAGCATTATTTGGCCACGCATTCTGTTTCCGCTTTGGTTTTTTGGTGGTTCTCAATTTACCTGGAAAGCCATCAACAAACTGTCTCCTAATTTTTCTTATTTTTGCCTGCTTAACCCATTTTTATACGTAACCGAAGGCTTACGCGCCTGCGTTCTGGACCCTGCTAACTCACTACCATTTTATATATGCGCACCAGTAACTCTATGCGTAACACTTACGTTTGCTTTCATCAGCATTCGCCGTCTCAAACGACGCCTTGACTTTGTTTAATAAAATCTAAAAAAGGAGATTTTTTATGAAGACAACAAAAAGAGTAGTTCTCTCTCTTGCAACAATTTTTTCGTTTCAACTATTGCTCAACACATGCCAAGGACAAGAGCCAACAGTCGACCAACAAGAACAAATACTCAGAGATTTTGTAATTGAAGCACTACCACCAAGTAATCACAAAAGTATCGAATTAATTAATGACATTACCGATCTTGAAGCACTGGAACGAGAAGAGAACCAAGATTTCCCAACAAGTAGAGAGCTGGTGCGCGTGCGCGAAGGTAAAAGTTTGCCCGTTGAAGAAATTAGCGCCATCAAAAAAAGACTACCAAAAGTAAAGGCCAGTGTTGAGCGCATTGTTAACGAAACTCTTTCATACAAACACCTTCCCAACATCAGCGTTGTTGCCAGCGGCGGCGGCTATCGCGCCATGATTGCCTCTCTGGGCCTTACGCAAGGGTTACAAAATATTAACATGCTCGATTCAGTAATGTACATGTCCACTCTTTCAGGTTCTACCTGGTTTTTGGGAAACTGGCTGGCACAAAATGTTCCATTAAGAAATTTTCGCGCTTTGTTGCAAGAACAAGCTTCTAACCATTTACTTACTACCCCGCTCAGCATGGAAGCTTCGTACAAAACGCTCTATAAAAAAGTAAAAAATTCTCAAGACACCAGCCTTATCGACATGTGGGGCATGTTACTTGCCAACAGCTTTTTGAGTAACCTAACTCCGGGCGGGCGTAAAGTTTATCTTTCAGAACTCGCACCAAACTTAGAAACTGGCAATTTTCCGTTGCCTATTTTTACTTCAGTAGGTTCGTTTAACAATGATTATGTTTGGTTTGAATACTCACCGTTTGAAATTGGCAGCCATGAACTAGGCGCATTTATTCCTACTAAAACGTTTAATAGCAAATTTGAAAATGGCGTAACAACCTCAGTTGACGCAGAACAAACACTTGGCTATTTAATGGGCATTTTTGGTTCAGCGTTTTCGGTAAATGCACGTGATTTAGTAAGAATTTTTAAAGATAAAATTCCAGGAAAAACATTGAAATTTGCTCTTGATAAAATTACCCAAATAATGGATTTTGGCGGCTGGCGCGTTACCGCTGCAAAGGTACGCAACTTTACCTACGGCATGCGCAACCAAGCAATGCGTACAAAAAAGCGCTTAACACTCATGGACGGTGGCATTGGTTTTAACTTGCCACTACCTCCTATGCTTCGCCGTGATGTAGATATTTATATTTTCTGTGATGCTTCTGCAAGCTCAGAAAAAGGTGGCGCACTAAGAAAAGCAATGGAGTATGCACAAAAAAATGGCTACAAATTTCCGCGCATCGACTATTCAGTTCTTAGCGAACAACGCGTCTCAATTTTTATGGATTACAACGATCCATCGGTTCCAATGGTTATTTATGTACAAAATGAGTTAGATTTTAAAACAACAAAATTTGAGTACACGCCAAGCGAATTTACGCAATTAAGCAACCACATGACCAGAGCCGTTGAAGACAATTACGAAGCATTTTATGAAGCAGTCAAAATTAAAGTAAAACAGTTACAACAGCTCCACCGCTCAACTTCATGGGCACACATTAATGTTGAAGAGCCTGAAAGGCTCGCTGAACAATTTTTAATTCCTGCCAGTGCTTAATTGTCAAACGGCTCATGGCCAGCCAAAAGACCACGATAATAAGCAGAACGCTTTTCAAGCTGCTCATGCGGATGGAAACGAAGTTCCTTTTCATCCGCAAGCAGCGAGAAGTCGAGCAGGCCCACGGCATCGTCAAGCGTTTTAAGCCGATGCGCAATAACAATAGTAACCGCTTTAGTTGCCAACTGCGAAATCATCGCAGTAATCGCCCTTTCACTCATCTCATCAAGACTACTCGTTGGTTCGTCGATCAAAATAAGATGCGGCTGAAAGTACATGGCACGCAAATATAAATTAGCAAAATTAAGTCGCTGGCGCTGCCCACCAGAAAGCGTAAAGCCACCTTCCCCAACAAAGGTTGCTAACCCTTGTTTTTTTTCAAACAAAGCCCACAAGCCAACTTTTTCTAAAACTTCCCTCAACTGATCATCACTATAAATTTGAATATCGGCAGGAAGCCCAAACAGAACATTGTGCTTCAACGTGCCACGAATATTTGTTGCAACTTGACCTTGCAAGGCAATCAAGCGGCGGCGCGCAATATCGTCAACTTGATAAATATCAACATTATCAACAAAAATCTTTCCAAATGTTGGACGCAGTTGCCCTCCAAGTAATGACAACAAGGTGCTTTTCCCAATACCTGAAGGCCCAATAACGCCATAAAGTTTGTTGATTTGCTTTGCAGAAACTTCAAGCAAAAGCGTATGCCCTTCAAAAATTTTTGTTGTTGCATCATAATCAAAATAAATATCTTTTGCTTGAAGTGAAAACAACTCTCTTGGTGCTAATACCATATTAACGCGACAATATCTTTCAAGTTTTTGCAAAACGGGATACGTTTGCTTACCAAACTCACGAATGTAAACAAAGAGATCATTAATTCTCGTTGTATACGTTAAAATTTTGCGAATTGGCTTTTCAATTTTAACAATTTCATGTGTACCTCGCAGGTACATCAACAGCAACGAAATAGCCATTGAAATCTCAAGTTGACCACTTTTTGCCACCCACAACAACCACGTACCAATAACAAAAATACTACTCACATAAAGAATTTTTATAAACGCATAAATACAATTGTACATAAACCATAATTTACCTTCCTTGTGCATCAAGCGCTTGTCTTTATCACGCAAACGATCATCAACTTCATTTGAAGCAAAACAAGTTCTAATTAAATTGTTTTGTGCTAAATTCTCAACACCAACCGACTTTGATTTGTCAGACGCACGAATTAGTTTTTTTTCGTACGGAATAATCATTAACTTGGCTGTTACTGCGCCCACAATCATAATAATACCCAGCAAGAGCCCCGCACAAAGACCCAGCAACCACAAGTAGCACGAAAGTGAGATAACAACCGTAACAACACCTACCGCAATTTGTAAAATTTCGGTAATCACCGCATCAAGCAAATCTTCGTAACCTTTTGAAGCACGATCAATTTTGCCCAAAATGGTACCACTTGAACGACGCGTATGATAAATGGGATCAACTTGTAAAAAAAACTGATGCGCTCGATAGTGCACGCTGTGAATACAACGTAACTGCAAGACGCTGTTAAACAAGCGGGAAACCAATTGAATAAGATAAACCCCAACCCACACCAAAAATAAATAAGCAAAATAATCATAGCGCTGAATCGAGAAAATCCAACCAATCATTAAAATAGCCATTGGCCGAAAAATGGCAGCAATAATTTCACCAAAAAGTGCAAGCCCTAAATAGACCTTTTGGTCAATGATAACCTGCCACCACGGGCTTTCGAATCTGACTTTTAACAGACTGAGTTTTTGTTTAAAACTATCAATCAAAAAATATGCGTTCACAGGCTCCCTTTCTTTACTTTAAAGCTCATACGCAGCTTGGTAAGCATAAGAAAAAGAGCCTTGAACGCTCAATAATTATTAAAAAAAGAGACTTCTTGCAGCCCTAGTCACGAGAACGTGCGTAAGTTCCCATCAATTGCCCAGCGCCAATAACTAAACCTTGCATAGCCATTTCAACAACTTTTTTTGTAGCACCTGGAGCTAGATCAAGTTTTTTTGAAAGCGCATATACTTTAAAAAAATAGCGATGCACGCCAGATGGTGGACATGGCCCACCGTACCCAATTTTACCAAAGTCAGACTTGCCCTGCCGCATACCATTAGCAAACTCTTCTTTGCCTTGCTCAATATTTTCTGCAAGTCCGGTTGAATTGGCAGGAATATTGTAAGCTACCCAGTGCACCCACGTTTTTCCCGGAGCATCGGGATCATCGCAAAAAAGGACAAAACTTTGTGTTTCTTGTGGCGCATTGTCCCACAAAAGCTGTGGCGATCTATTATCTCCATCACACGAATACTGCGGCGGAATTGGCTCACCAGCCTTAAAAGCTGAGCTTGTTACCGTTAAAACCTGTTGCACAACGTTCATAACCTCTCCCTGTATTGACGGCGCATCGTGCGCTGTGTGAGCATTAAAACCTGTCAAAAAACAAAAAATAAAAACTATTCTTCGACCTACTACCATAATCCCTCCCCCTCTTGTTTAAAGCGCGGTTGAGAAATCGTCTGTTTCATTACAATAACGATCCCATACTATTGATAAACACTCGGCCGTAACCCCTAATCCAAAAGCAGATGAAAGCGCAAAGGTACAGCACAAAACTCTTTCTAACGTTTTCATGTTATCTTCAAGCTGCTTATCTTGTGACAATCCCGTTACATGTTTTGCTAAATATTCTTTTTTCCAGGTATCAAAGAGATCAGAACCTTTCCAAAAAGCAAGCAAAACAAGCGCCGTAGCAACAAAACCAGCACTAAAAAATGTTGCACGCATTTTTTGAGAACTACTATGAGCAAACATAAGCTCATTGATGTGTTGCACAACTTCTTGTTCAGAAAGGCCCTTTTGCTCAAGATTTTTAACAAACTGAACCAACTCTTGTTCGTCGCTATTTTGCAACACAAGCTGTGCCTCAACTTGAACCGTTACAAAACAAGCAACCATAAAAAATTTCATCAAATTCTTCATCTCATCTCCTTCTTAAAAAAACAACTAACGTAAAACTTCAGGTGCTACTACTTTCCCGTGAATCGTGTGATACGTAAGCGAAACTTTATGTTTTTCATTCAAATCAAGATCGTAAATATCACATTGCTCAAATGGAAGGGCATATAAATGTAACGAGATTGCAGGGATATCAAAAGTATTCCCAACGGCATGAATACCAGCGGGCCCGTCAACATAGCCATGCTCACCAATATTAACGGCCTGCTTGCGCAAAAGACGCTCAGCCCCGGGTGGCTCTTCTTGATAATCGGTAAACTCAAGCTTACCATCAAGTACCTTCATCCAACATTTTTGCCCCTCGTGCCCATGCACCGGACTGTGCTGGCCTGGCCCCCAGCACAACAATAAAAGATCAAAGTCTGATGTTTTGTGAATTAAATTACGCGTGTAACGTGCATTAGAAAAAAAAATATAAGGCTCCAACATTGCTATTGTTGGAGCCTCTTTTTGTAAAAGTCTGAGTATTTGATCAATTGGAAAATTGTCATACGATAATTTATTAATTTTCTCAATAAATTCGCTTATCTCAAAACTAGGCTCAATAAGATACTGGCCCTTGTTTCCGTCTTCCCTACTCATCTCCATCTCCTTTTTTCAAAACAACTATTTTATTACTAATTCACGATCAAACAAAATTTCGCCAAGGCCTGTTCCCATGCGCTTGATGGTGGTTATAAAACTCACCAAATCATGCTCTGCACGAACTTGCTCAGTTAAAAATTCTTCTTCCAAATACGCGGTAAAGTGGTACTCTCCCTCTTTGTCTGAAAGCTCACGCAAAGCAATAATTTTTTTGTGTACCTCTTTTTCAAGAGCAAGGGCTTTTTCAAACGCTTGCAACAAACTCACGCTCGTAACTTTTGGCGCTTGAATATCACTCAAAATAACATGCCCGCCACGTTGACTAATATAGTCAATCAACTTGCCGGCGTGTTCTTGTTCTTCAACACTTGAACGTTTAAAAAATGCTGCAACGTTGGGCAGTGCTACATCGTGTCGGCTAAAATAAATAGACAAAGCGTGGTACACATAACCAGCGGTAAGTTCTGCATTAATCTGATTATTGGTTGCTTTAACACATTTTTCTGAAAATTTTGTTACCAATGGTGCAGACATAAAAACTCCTTAGTTGTTTTTCTTTTGTTCCAAACGTATTTTTTCTTGGTAAAGCCAACGAGCAACAGTATCTAAATAAACTGCGTTATTGTTATCTTCTTCATCAACCGCTCGCCCAACGGTTTCTACATAAAATTCCTGTGGCAAGGCCGTTTGTACTACTGAATGTTGATAGAGAACGTACGGCTGGTTTGACAACACCAAACACGAACCATGTTGCGGGCTCATGACAAGCCAATCATTAATGGTATCAAGCGTTGTTGGGCGAACCCACGTGCCATCAACACGCTGCCTCATTGGACTGTCAACAAACGTAACTGACACAGCTCTCATAAGTTCCGGAATTTCAGCCTGGTCATAAACAAAACGCATCATCTCCATCTCAGTTTTAGGAAGACTGCCGAAAAACTGCCAATCTTTTCTGATCGGTAAATCTATGTTAGTAAGGCTCAATAAAGCATCTTCTCCCTCAAAATCTTTTTCTAAAGCACGCTGGCCACTAAGAAATACCAGTTTATCAAAACGAATTCCCTGATTCCACAACTTAACAAGATGGCCCAAGCGAAGCCGTACTCTAGACAATGTAGCTCCCAAAAGTAATGCATAATCATAGCTTTTTTTAGTGGGTTGCTGCTCTGCAATAAAACCAAGCCTCTCTAAAATAGATAAAAATTCATTCTGTCTTGCTACTAAAAGTTCGGACATTTCCCAACGCTCTTTGCCCACCTGTCGCAACCATTGGGCCTGTGTTTTTGCCACAACATCAACTAACGAACCATCATGCTTAACATTCATAAACTCAAGCAAATCAAGCAGATCTTTATTAAGATTTCCGGCCTTGTCAACAACAACCGTGGAACAACTATCAACAGCCACAAGATCGTGCTTCTCATGGGTAAAAAAAGAACACGAAGGGAAAAAAGCCAGCGTTACTAAAAAAAGCGATAAAAATCTAGCAGCAACCATACAAACCTTTCAAAAAAACCTACAACTATCTACGCTGGCAGGGTACCTTAAATCTTTTAATCGTTAAAGTTATTATTACTCTTCAACTGCAAGCAAAGCCTTACGTATCAACTTTTGGTGGCGACGCTCAAAACTAGAACTATCTCTTCTACCAAAAGAATTTAAGTAATCTTTTTCAAGTTCTTTGCCAATCGTCATAACTTCGTTAAAGAAATCATCAACATCGTTACTGGTCAATGTCGGGTTAACCATGGTAAGTCTCAATACAATGCGCTCTTTAACCCACGAATAGTTAATCATCCAGCGCCCTCGCTGAACTAATCGCTTGCGCAAGGCAACATTAAAAAAATCTATATCTTTTCTGTCTTGCTGACTGTCGAAAGAAAAATAAGTTGGAACATACTGAAAACAAACCGGCAACCAGTCTGGCATGCAAATCAGATACAAAAGAGGCTCTGCCTGAATAATACGACGCGCATATGCTGCCAAATTGACTAATGAATCAATTTTTTGCTCATAGCCACGGTCACCATGAGCTTGCCAGTCTAACCACAATTTAAGTGCATCAACACGCCTGCCGCATTGCAACGAAAAATGACCAAGATCAAAGTTATCGGTACCTTCATGGAATATATATTCAGTCCCGTTCACTTTGTTAAGATCTTGCAAAATACCTTCTTTATTAAACAAAATAGCAGAACACATTAACGGCACCGACAAAACTTTATGAAAATCCCACGCTACTGAATGCGCTTGCTCAATACCAGCAAGCAAGGTACGCCGCGATACCGACAAAAGATTAGCTCCACCAAAGGCAGCATCAACGTGCAGCCACAGATTGTATTGGCGTACAATAGGCACAATATCTACAAGTGAGTCGATTGCGCCAAGCACCGTAGTACCAATTGTTGCTGCAACAAAAAAAGGAATTTTGCCATCATTTAAAGTTTTTTGAATAGCGTTTTCAAGCGCATCTACCCGCATGCGGCCCTGCTCATTGGAAGCAACTTGCACTACATTATTTTCTCCAAGCCCCAGCACATGCGCAGCTTTTTGAAATGAGTAATGTGCTTGGTCTGAAACAAATAGCACAAGCTCATCACGATTGCGATACAGCCCTTCTGCTTTAACGCGTGGCAAAAAGGCATTACGCGCCGCCAAAAGTGCTACTAAGTTTGCATTACTGCCGCCGGTAACAAACGTACCCTCACCATTTTCAAAGCCCACCAACGAACATAATTTGTTTAAGAGCGTTGCCTCAATCAATGTTGCCACTGGTGCTGCTTCGTACGTATACATCGACGTATTTGAAAGCGCTGCTATAACCTCACCCAGCACGGCAGCATCTGAAGACCCAGAGAATGTTTGATTACAAAATTTTTTATGGTTTGTCCTAACACTATATTTTAAATATTTGGTCATTAAATCAAGTAATTGTCCTTCAGTTTTTCCCTGCAAACCTATGGCCAGATCAATTTTTTTTTGCAAAGCAGCAGGACCAAATGGCACCACCACTGGCGTCTCTTTTTTTTCGTTACCAGCAATATACTCACGCAACAGCTCACACGCCTGCTCAATAAAATCTTCTCGGTCTGCACGCACTGAAAGAACTGTTATCAAACTTACAAAAGTCCATGCTACTATCTGTTTTGTATGCATCACCAACTCCCTCTTTTTTTTGTTACCAACAAATGTCTTCTTTTTTCAAAAACTACTGCTATCTTAAAATTTTAACCATCAATCTCTGACATAGTTTTAAATCGGAAGGCTTTTGTGAAGCAATATATTATCGCTTTAACAATATTTTTTCTTTGTTCCGGCACTATTTCAAGCGCTCCTGCCTACAACAAAAACATCGATACACTATTATGCGAAACATTTGATCTCACCATAAAAAATCAAGCGTATCTTGCACCAGATATTAGCTTTCTTTTTATCGATTTTAAATGCAACAACGGCGCTATAAAAATTTGTGAGCTTGGCACCAGCACGCATGCAGGACTTACCGACTCACAAGTTTTTGTTCGCGGCAAACAAGAAACAATGGTATCGCCGTACTGGAACGTGTTGTGGCCCTACTTGAGCAAATTTACTATTCCGGTTTGGTTTGTAGGGTGGATTGCTGAAAAAAACCGCATGACCTACCACTCATTCAAAGCGTTGGGCGGCAAGCGTGCACGCAGCTTAAAAGATTTAGAAAAAAAATTACTCTTTCAGGAACAGGCAAAAAAACAACTGCCAAATAATCCATCAATTCAAGACCACGCAGGCATTATCATTTACCGCCGCCCCGCAGGCGAATCTTATCAACATCGCAAAAACTTTCAAAAAAAATACCCCAACTTTTTGTTTCTCAACGATGCCTCACGTTCTTATACCGCAAAACATGAAACAGCAAAGCTCCTTGAGCAAAACGGGCTACAAGAATTTAAACCCGCCTGGCGTGTTTATCCCAAAAAATACTATCCTGATCTTGCACAAAAAATTTCTCACGATCTCCCTGGTGATATTGTAGTTATTAAGCCGCTCAAATCTATGCAGAGTCGCGGCGTAAATATTATAAAAAAAGAAGATCTTGATGAACGACTTAAGCTCATTTTACAAGATCATAATACCATTCCAGCAAGCGCTCATCGTTCTTTAAGCCATTGGAAACGAGATAAAAGCGATGCCTTTATTGTAGAAGAATTTGCTACATCGCACCTCATTACACGCAACAAAAAGCGCTACCAACCAACCATGCGCATTGTGTTTGGACTTACCAACAACAAGGGGGTTATCTCTCTGACCGTGTTTGGTGGATTTTGGAAAATACCACTTAAATCAGTTGACGATCCTTATGCTTCGTTAATTGAAAAAAACGTTACCATTCCCTTTCAAGGGCCCTTTTATGTTGGCATACCAATCAGCCCCCGCGACATGGCACAAGTAAAAAAATCACTCGGCTACCTGTTGCCACGCATGCATTTGGGTATGCTCAAAGCACGAAAGGAACATAAATCATGAAACTTATAAATTTATTATTTTTGATTTTATGTACAAAGACAAACCTATGCAACGCACAAGAGCTTTTTGATCCTGGCAACCATCCAAGCAATCCATTACTAGAACAATATTACGTCACAGAATCAAAAAATCCTGATAATTACTTTGACAAAGCAGCAATCGCATCAATTTTAAAAAGAACGTACACCGTCCCAATCAACATTAATTCACCAATCAAAGCAAGCATTGCCTATTTTTGTGCCGACATAAAATACAATAAGGGCAAACTAAAAATTTGCGAACTCAATCCAGTACCTGGCGTATCTCCAAGCGTGTACAACGTTCTTGTTGACGGAAAAAAATATGATGCATATTGTCCTTTTTGGAAAGCGTTTTGGGCTTACACAAAACAATTTGATATCCCTATTTGGTTTGTGGGACCAACATGCAAAACAAATGCTCTAGATTTTGATAGTTTTTTTGAAGAAGGCTACACGTATCACAAAAGTTTGGACGATCTGGTTCAGGATCCATTGTTTATAGAGCGCAGCAAAAAAAACATTGCAGATATATCTGCTATCAGCAATTATAGCGGACTTATTATTTATAATCCTGGTATTGGCACAAGCTTTAAACAAGCTTATGAAATTGTAGAAAACGTTAAACAACATTATCCAAATTTTTTGTGGCTCAATGATAGTGCTCAATGGTTTACTGGCGACAAAGATCTCATGGCACGCCTCTTTTTAAATACCGAAACTCAAGAGTTTAAACCTCAGTGGAAAGTTTATAAAAAAATCTATACGCCAGACTTAGCAACTGAAATTATTGAAGAATTTGAGCGAGACATGTATGTTATAAAACCAACTGACGGCACATGGAGCGGAGGGGTGACTATTGTATCAAAAGATGATCTTGACGCAACACTTAAGCTTCTTTTTGAGCCAAAACAAAAACATAAAAGAACAGGTCAAAAAAATATTGATTATTGGCAGAACAACAAAAGCGATTCGTTTATTGTTGAAGAGTTTATGCAATCACAAACGTTAACAATAAACGGCAACGAGTATAATCCAACACTACGCTTAGCTTTTATCATAAGTCACGAACGCAATAGTATTTCATTTACGCTGTTGGGTGGCGGCTGGAAAACGCCGCAAATACCACTCAACAAAGTTGGCGATCTTGTATTAAAACATGTCACACTCGGACTCCCTGCTGAGTTTTGTGGCCTCCAAATAGATCCTGAAGATTTTGCCATGATGGAGCAAATCATGAACGCAGCAGGGCCAAAAATCTATACTGAGATACTCAAAAATTACGAAACAACCAAACAAGATTATTTAGCAAGATAATTTATACCCGCTGCTGCAACATTTTTAAATAAGCTTGTGGCAACATTTTTTTAAGCAAGGTACGAGCACCTTTCACATCAGTTGGATCAATTTGAATACCTCTCAGCTTGTTGTTGCGAGTTGGAACCGTTTTATGCTTTTCAGTAAAGGTTCCCTCTTCTGTTAAAGATTTTGGCGGGACCTTCCAAAAACCAGGCAGAATGGTTGTATAAATTTTGCCATTATCATAACGCATAATACAAAACATACGCATAGTTGGATCGTAAGGTTGGTCATAAACTTCTATAGTTTTTGATTGGCAAAACTCTTCTGCAATAAAAAATTTATTCGTATCACCCTTCCAATATTCGTACGTACTCGATTCTTTTGGTCGATGATTAAATGCATAACGTTTGGAACTAAAAATATTCTTCAATGTTGCGTCAAGCTCTTCGCGATGAGTAATAATAACACCATTACTGCGACCAGAATTAAGCGGCTTTATCACCACATATTCACTCTTTAAACTTTTTAAAATATCGCTGACTAACTCTTTGGTATACTTTTTCTTGTGCAAACCCCAACGAGGTCTAAATTGTTCTAGCACCTTGCCTTCAAACAATTCTCGTGCTCGTTTTTTACTCGTTGCAAAGGGAGTTGTGGCAGCATCAAGAACAAGAAATTGTGGGTACTGCTTTTTAAAAGCTGCAATGGCTAGATTATTTTCAGAAAAACGATCATCACGATAACCATAAATTACTAAACCTTGATAACCAGAAAATTGATCAACTTTTATATCACGTAGTTGCTCTTGAGTAAGAAGACACTCAAGAAAAACAACATCTTTTTTTAAGTTGGGAATACTAGAAGCATAGCGACCACCCATGCGCAAAAAGTCATCCCAATAAAGCTTTTCTGACAACGTAACACTATGATCACAAATAACATTTTTTGCAGGATTTTTGCCAATATACCACACAGGCAAATCAAACTGACTTAAATAATGCCAAAAGAAAATCCAGTAAGGAGCTGTTAGCTTTGTCGCAACACCATTGACCATGGCTTCACTAGTTAATGCTGAAGCGTTTTTTCCTTCAACAAATTCGCATACCTTAAGCACACCATCACGATACTTCATATCAATGCCCAAAAAAGAAATATCTGCTTTAAGACCATTTCTAACTTTAGCATCAACGTTAGTTACTAGTGTGTCATCAAGGAGCGCTTGCATATGAACAGGCAAAGCATGATGCATACGCTTAGGCAATTTTGCACAAAAATTACTGGAAAAGAAAAGCGACAGAACGAGAGCTAGAAAAAAAACCATGACATGCTCCTTTTTATGATTGACAACTATTACCATTGCATGGTATTAAAAAAACCTTGTCAAAATCAACAGTCTTTAAAAGCACTAAAACTATGGCTAAAAAAATGATTAATCACCGCACACTTTTGAACAAAGCAAAAGAAGCACAGCACAAGGCCTACGCACCCTACTCTAACTTTCACGTTGGTGCAGCATTATTGGCAAAAGATGGTTCTATTTATACCGGCTGCAACGTAGAAAATGCGTCGTACGGAGCAGCAATATGTGCTGAGCGTACTGCTTTTGTAAAAGCGCTATCGGAAGGCCAACGATCTTTTGAAGCAATTGCTATCGTTGCATCACACAACAAACATACTTACCCTTGTGGCATATGCCGCCAGTTTATGGCAGAATTTGGCCTTGATTTGAAAATTATTACCGAAGATCTTTATACAACTGCCGAGCAAACACTTGCTGAATTTTTACCCAAAGCTTTTACTTCTTTCCAAACTGACCAAGAGATTCCTGCAAAAAAGGATAATACCGCGCAATTATTGTAAGCTTGTGCATAATTCGTTCATCATCTTCAAGTATGGCACAAACATTATCAATATTCGGTGTTTGTGCCATAGCACAAATCATAGCAGAGCTTAACGCAATGCGCAGCGCAGCACATTCGTTACCAACGCTTGTTAACTTAACCGGCTGACCAATAAGAAATTTTTGCCGACAAAGATCAATTTCGTCTGCAGTAGCACTTGCAGGCAAGGCAGCTGAAATGTCTTGTGTTAGCCAGTAATGAACAGACTGTAAAGCACTAAAATCAAGCAGCGTACCATCATCCAGCACAACCAATAACGAAATAACCGAGTTGCTTTGACCAAGTAAAGGCACATCACAAGATTTGTTATCTGATATTTTTTCCTCAAGCAAACGCAGATAGTTATTACTGCGTACCAGCGACTTGACACCCGCTACCCATTGCACAATTACTTGGTCCCGCAATGCACTCTCAAGTAATGAAAAACGCTCCATTTCAGCACACACCGCTTCCAACCGTAACCACAAACCATAATTACTACGCTTGGCAAAAGCTGCACGCAAAGCTTGCAAATCAACATCAGCATCGTAACTGGTAAAATAATCACCAAAACTTACGGGTACCTGTGCAGCGTTACCAACACTCATAAACTCTTGCGCATCATCACGAGCAAGTAACACTAAGCCAGAAAATGGCGGACCGGCAAAAAATTTTGAGCCGGTAATAAAAACATTAAACTGTTCGTCCAAATAAGTACGAATCAGATTATCGTCACACCGCGATTGCGCGGCATCAACAATTACGACCAGCTTTTTGCCATAAATATTTTTCATGCGTTTAACAAAATCAAACGATGGTACTGAAAGACCCGTTTTAGAAAAATGAACCAAATGCACAACTGCAATTTGGTTTTCTTCACCAATAACACGTGCCAACAAATCTTCAATTTGTTTCTCAACATCGGCTAATAAGCTAACACTGCCATCAATCTTATTACGAGCACCAATTTGAATTCCCTGCACCACTTGTAAAGGAACCCCCGCAAGACTTGTTCCAGCATGCGTGCACCCACCACTGGGCAAGTAACTGGACAAATGAGTACAGGTTGCACCAAGATACGACAAGCTACCAACTTCACCAGAAGCCGTTAATATAGTAGTTACTAAGGGCTTATTACCAGTGTACATACCAGCTTGCCAGAACGGATGACGCACCAGCGCCAAAAGCGTAATAATCATTTCGGCGTCTGAACCCGAGGGCGTAGTAACCGCACAACTGTTCTCAACATGGAAATAATTTTTAAGCCGCGCACGTAAGTTTTGCATCGCCTGATCGAAACATTGTTCAAGATTTGACGATAACGCCTTCTTCAAAAGTCCACGACGCATCAACTCAGTGCGCTTGTACGCATGCATTGTTGGACAACTACTGGTACAACTGGAGCGCATTATCACATCAGTTGTAGGTAATGGCGATGTGTAATATTTATTTAAACCCGTTTGCGGCGAAACAAACAAACGATCATCGCCACCTTGCGTCATAAGAATCTGAGCGGGAATGGCCAATGGCAGTACGTCAACAGCCTGCTGCACTGCCATTTTAATAGGAGCTTCAAACTCAGGCGCATAGTCATAATGCTCAAAAAGATATGCACCAATCAGCTGAGCTTTTTCTGGAGCGCCTGCATTATTGTTAACAAGATTTTTAAAATCAATAACAAGCCGTTTTTCAAGTGAAGATTCATTACCAATTATTTCTTGATATCGCTCTTGCTCTTGGCTAGAAAACGAACTTAAATAACTTAAGGCATAATGCTTAGAAAGTAACTCATACAAAACATGTCGCTGCGCTGTTTGCTCATCATCTTGTTCTAACAAAGAAGCAAAATGCAAACTGTAGGCAAGATTTACTGCAACAACTACATCGGAAATGTCTGCCGCATGATATAAAGAAACTACTCCCTGCAAACAGGCCGCTTTAGCGTACTCAGGTGCATCAACTAACACAACAGGCACGCCAGTTTTTAAAAAAACGCAAAGCTCGGGACGTACTTTTAAAAGATTTTTTCGTACTGATACTTCATGACCAAAAAGTCCTCCAGTACAGAAAAAAATAAAAACTACCCATACCATCTTTTTCATTCTCTACCCTCCCCAAAGACTTCTTGAACATTATTCAATTTAGTCAGACAGAAGCATTGCTATCGTAACAAAAAATGATTTTTTAAATCAAGACTCTGCCAAAATAACATTCTTCATTTATTATTTTAAGATCATTGACCCTCTTTCATAACATTTCATACCATGTACCTATAAAAAAGAGAAAATAGATCATCTGTTTTTTAGAAAGGAAATATGATATGAAAAAAATGCACTACAGAGCCCTCTTGTTATCGTTGTGTTGCATAACACACCAAGCAGGGGCCAAAGTAGATTTTTCTCCTTTTGAGTATTGCGTAAGCGTTAATAACTTCTTGGAAGAAATTCCAAAAAGATATGTTAAGCAAAGCCTTCTACCAAATCAACTATTTGATAATGATACGCCAGAAAATTCTATTCCTGCAGACATATCATTTATGATTATCGACATCAAATATACAGATGACCATCAAGTAAAAATTCTTGAATATGGCGATGGGGGCATCTCAGGCTTTAAGGTTCTTGACCACACCTTGGGCATAGGAAGAGTATGGGAAGATTTTTGGTACTATCTTAAACAATTTAAACTGCCTATGTGGTATGCAGGATATTATTATGGCAGACTACCGTACATTGGTGCACGGGTATTACAAACACTCGGCGGTTATCTAGCTCCATCACTCAACCAAATCAAAGGTAATATTTTCTTTAAAGCTCTGGCAAGAAAACGAACCAACAGCGACACCCCACAAAAAATTTATAGCTACAAAGGTATTATTGTCACTCGCGAACGCGATACACAAGCTGTTGAAAAATTCAGAAAACAATATCCACAATTTTTAGTTGTTAACACAGCTGCCAAAAATTTTGTAACAAATAAAAAAGCAACAGACGATCTTTTCGATGAACCAAATCTTGCCAATTATCGACCAAAGCGCGTTATCTATCCAAAGATCTACACCCCAACACTTGCAGACAATATTATAAGCCAAATAGGCAGCAAACATTACGTTATTAAACCCATTAATTCAGGAAAAGGAAACGGCATCTTGATGGTAAAATCCAAAGACCTTGATGCAACATTGAAATTAATTTTGGAAGATTACAAACCAGAAAAAATAAGCGAAACATATTCCTATAATCCCTATAACCCACTCACTACCAGTTATTGGAAACATGATCGCAACCCACATTTTCTTGTTGAAGAATATGTAAGTTCAAAACCTATTACCGTCAATAGTAAGCCATACGATGCAACTATGCGCATTATTTTTACCCAGCATTATCATGAAGGTAAAATTTACACCAAATTTATTAATGCTTATTGGAAGCGTCCAGTAAAATCACTGATAGAAAAGGGAACATTCCGTGAAAAGCATATTTCAAAACACGCACCAAATCACTACGAATCGCTCGGCTTACAAGTAAACATAAACGACTTAACAGAGATTTATACTATTTTAAAACCAGTCTTGCCTCACGTTTATTGGAAAATGTTAACCAAATACTATGGTCCTAAAGTTGCACGTGAACAAGAAAAAATAGTAAACGAACTTGAAACCGAATATCAAAAAGAAATTTTGACATCAGACAATATAAGCTAAAAAAAAGAGAGGCCCCGTCATATTCTTGTGATGGGGCCTCTCTTTTTTTAAAGCGTTACATCACCATTAATTAAGTCAATCATTTTTTTATATAACGACGGCATAAAAGCATCAAACTGAGCCTTTACCGCTCGATAATCGTCGTCACTTACCATGGCAGGAATAGTGCCCTTTGATTTGCAACGCTGCGTTAAGCTACAATTGGTACGATCAAGAGACCTTGTTGGAATTTTCCAAAAAGCATCTAAATAGGTTATGTGTACCTGACCCTGATCATAATGCAGCGTAAAAACCAGCCGCATAGTTGGGTCATACACAGAATCTTTTATGGTCATAATATTTGATGGGCAATACTCTTCAACTAAAAAATGCTGCTTTTTACTCTTATGCCAAAAATCAAAAAGTTCTCGATCACTCGCATACATTTTTTTATTTTTTTCTTCCTGCAGACTATTTTTATCAAGCATGCACTGCAACACGGTGTCTAAATCTTCTTGGTCTGCCATAATAATACCGCGGCCTTTAAACTCATACAGCGGTTTGATAACATAACGCTGGCAATCCAATTTTTTATGAATTTTTTCTGCTAGGTCTGAAGAATATTCTTTACTACACAAAACAAATTTTGGTTTGTACGGCGCAAATTCCTCTTCTAAAAATAAGATATTCGTTAAATATTTACTATTAACAAAAGGCGCTACAGCAGCGTTTAAAACAAGTAAATCGCGATTCCTGTTTTTAAAATCTAAAATTGAAGCACCAGACGCGTCGATATGCCTAAACATTAAAAGCCCTGTATGATCTGCCAAAGTTAGGCAATTATTTTTTCTTTTATGACTTTTAAATGGTGCCACATGCGCAAGATCAGCAGTGCGATACATAGTCTTACCACCCAGCTCCGATAACTGTTCGAAACGAATTTCTCGACGATCATCAACACTAAAAATAGCGGGGCCAATGTAGTAAGGCGGTAGGTTAAACTGCTTGAGATAGTCCCAAAAAAACTTCCACATTGTTCCCTTACCATGCATAGCATCATGCCCTTTGTAGCGGGAGCGCGTTCCTTCGCCAAATTCACAAATTTTTACTTTACCATCTTTAAACTTTAAATCGGCAATAAGCCAAGAAATATCAGCTTTTATCCCAGTTCGATAGTTTAAGAATTTTTTATGTAACTTACTCATAAGCGTACTTGGTAATGCCTGCTCAATCTGAGCAGACACAGAGCCAACGACAACAAAAAAAAACAATATGCTCGTTATTTTTCTCATTACTTTTTTCTCCTTTTTTTGTACAAAAACTTACTCCTCTTTGGCTAGTTATAACACAAAAAAACACGCATGTGACGACACAAAATATTTCTTGATCATAACATTAAAAGACGTTACGCTCCTGAACAACGCACTATTATTTAACCTTTTTTAGGAGAGAGGAAAACGTATGAATGCACGTCTTTTATTGCTAGGCATGTTCTTTTGCATAGCATCAAATGTAGCATTTGCTATCAGTGTTGACGTAACAAACAACACAGCACAAACACCCCACCAAGCAACCTGTTTTATGCTCAAAGAAAACTTCCAAATGGACAACGATCTTTTGGCAACACAGCAAACTTTGAATCTAGAAGCAGCACTGAGCAAAGATATTGTCACACTTCTTAACGATCTAGAATTTAAAGGAAAAGCTGGAGACTTTCATTGCATTTCGGCACCTGTCAATAACGCGCTTCATCATTTTATATTTGCAGGCACCGGCACCGACCAAAACAATGAAGTCGGCATGGAAGAAATACGCCGCGCAACAGGAAAAATTGTTAATGAGCTGAAAGCAAAAAAAATTCCAGCAGCAATGCTACGTATACCAACAAACTCATCGCTACCAGCTGCAGATATTGCAAAACAAACAACTATTGCAGCATTATTAACCGACTATCAATACACCGAATTTAAAAGCGACTACAAACATGTTGACCATACACTTACGCTGGTTACTGCAGACGCAAACGACGATATTGCCGATGCCGTGTGGCAAGGCAATGTTATTGGCTCTATGACCAACACTATTCGCACCTGGTCAGACGGCCCACCAAACGTAGTTACTCCAATCTTTTTGGCAGAACAAGCACAAGCACTCTCAAAACAATATGACTGCATTTGCACCGTGTTTGACCGTGCACAAGCTGAAGAACTGGGCCTAAATGGCGTGGTAGCCGTTGGCAAAGGTTCATCGTCAGAATGTCGCTTTATTATTGTTGAATATCACGCAACAGATCCAGATGCACCAACGATTGCATTGGTAGGTAAAGGCGTTGTATTTGACACCGGCGGTGTTAACCTAAAATCCTTTGAGAATATGTTGGGGATGAAGTATGATATGTGCGGCGCTGCAGCAGTGCTTGGCACGGTGTTCACCATCGCTCAACTTAAACCAAACGTTAATGTGATAGCAATTGCCCCAGCAGTAGAAAACAAAACGGGTAGCGAAGCATACCGCCCACAAGACATTATTACGTTCTTTAACGGCAAGCACGGCGAAATTTTGAATACCGACGCTGAAGGCCGCAATATTTTGGCAGACGGTTTAAGCTACGCAGAAAAAATTTATAAACCAGATGCTATTATTGACGTTGCAACATTAACCGGCGCCTGCATAATTGCCCTTGGACACCATTTTTCTGGTATAATGAGTACTAACCAAAATCTTAAAGATCACCTCTTCAACGCAGCACGAATTTCTGGTGAACGCCTGTGGGAGCTGCCAATGACCAATGACTACAAAAAAGGTATAGAATCAGACCATGCAGACTTCAAACACATTGCTACCGGTGGCTTTGGAGCGGGAGCAAGCATCGCTGCTCATTTCCTTGCAAACTTTGTTGAAAATACGCCATGGGCACATTTAGATATCGCAGGAACAGCAAAAGATGTCGACAACGTCAGCTACTTGAACAAAAAATTCGCAACCGGCGTTGGCGTACGTCTTTTGACCGACCTTGTGTTACATTATCAAAAATAATACTAAAAGGAGCCAGATTATGAAAAATAAGTTGTTCAAAAAATTACTTGCGGTAGGCTTATGTTGTACAACATTATCAAGCTGCAGCAACAAAGGCCCTGAATGCGTTGGCTGCGACAAAGAAAATAAAACACAAAACACAACAGAATCAAACACAAAGGAAAGCCCCGTGGTAAAACTAGACTCAGGACTATCGTACGAAATTATAGAAAAAGCAGCCGATAACGCCGCAAAGCCAACCAGAGGCCAAGAAGTTATTGTTCATTATACCGGCTGGCTGGACAAAAATAATGGCAATGGCCCTACTTACGAAAAAGGCAAAAAATTTGATAGCAGCGTTGACCGCGGCGAAGAGTTCAGATTTGTTGTTGGTATTGGCCAAGTTATTGCTGGCTGGGACCAAACCCTGTTGGATATGAAGGTTGGCGAAAAACGCCTTGTTTCAATCCCGCCACATTTGGCATACGGCAAAAATGGCGCTGGCAACGTAATCCCGCCAAATTCAACCCTTCTTTTTGAAGTAGAACTGCGCAAAATAGCGTAAAAAGTAGCTTATTTAAGCAAAAAGGGGCCTTGCGGCAACGCAAAGCCCCTTTTCTATTTGTCTATTATTTAGCCTTTTGACGGCAAAAACGCGACCTGGTAAGCTAATCATACGAATTAATTTTTCAGGGGGACTTTCTAGGGGACATTCTTATGAAGCTCAGTCGCATTATTGCTGTTGTAGCACTTTGTGCCACATTAACAACCAATCATGTTCATGGCACTTCAAGCACAACACTTGCTGTTGGCGCTATAATTCTTTCTTTGCCATTTGCTCAAGCTCTTGAATGGTACAACCAATTCATGAAAGATACTTTGCATGCAAACAACACCCAAGTGCTTACCATGTGTAACGACCTTGAAGAACGCGAGTTTGCTTCTGACCTGCTACCTGAAGAAGCAAAAGATCTCTGCGCACTCAATCTTGCTAAAAACATGAATCATAATGAGCTTGTGCAGGCATATGAAGAGACATATAAAAAAGGTCTCAAAAAATACACAAGTGCGGTAAAGCAACATGAGAAAGCGCTAAAAAAAGGAAAGGCGCAAGAAACATCACCGCAACCACACTTTGAAGACTTCTGCCAAACTACCTACAACAAAGCGCTCAATCAACTGCGTAATTACCACGCAATCAATCCATTTTTTCCTGCAAAAAATAAAACTCACACAGAGACTACAAAGACTAAAAACAACACGCAAGAAGTCTTTCCTACGTTTTATGCATTTATCAATACAGAAATAAGCCGCATCAACAAAGGCAAAAAGAACGCTGAAATCACAAAAGAAAAAAGTGCGAAGTTTGATAAGTGGGTAAAAAATCAATACAAACTAAACCGTGAAAAACATGATTACGCACAATGCAAAGACATACTATCATTTGATCCGAACAAAAACACTCATCCAGTCATGCTGTGCGGCGCCGACAAAAAAGTAATCGAAGATGTACAAAAAGATTGTATACAACGGGTGTGCCCAAACTTAGACAAACACTGCCCACCATCAGACTTGAATTGGTCAAAAGACTGCAAGCGACTTGCTAAAACATGCAAAAAAGGAAAAGTTGATCTGCGGCATGAAGACAATGATTGCGTGATAGTATAATTATTTATTGTTCAACGTTACTTGTAGTTGGGGATTTTTTTAGGGGACGTTCTTATGAAACTTACTAGATTATTTGCCGCTGCAGCACTTATTGCTACCCTGGCTACAAACAATGCCCGTTGCACTATGCCAGCAATCTGCGCAGTGACTACTGCCGCCATTTTTGGCGCGCCGCTAGAAATGCTTTACAAAGTTTTGAAACAAGGGGGCATCTCCAACCCAATCAATGCCAATCCTGCCGATCTTGAATTTGATGGCAACAAAATCAGTGAGGTATGCGAAGAACTAAGACAAATAAAGCTTAATAACGTTCGTCATGAATTTGTTAAGCGCGCGCCAAATATTGCTCGTAAGCTCAGACTTGATGAAGCTGTTTCACAAGGTTCGCTTCTTGATATTTTGCCAAAAAATGTACAAACGCTCTGTGCGCTAGACCTCAACGAAAAAACTGCTACTCAAGCTGCGCAGGCTTATGGCCAAAGGCTAGAAGCTGAAGCAAAACATGCTCAAGCTTTACTCGAATGCGAAAAACTAAATAACAGTCTTGTGATAGAGCCAGAGCACTACGCACCCTGCCAAGAAGAATATGCACGCTGTGTAGACGCTCTTCACAAAGAAACCCCGGAAGAAATTATAAAAGCCTATGCCCGTCATGCCCACAAATGGGGCGAAGTAAAACCTAATGAAGCTTTATTCAAAGATGCTTGTGTCTATGCACTTTTTGATGAGGCGGTAAAAGGACTAGAAACCGCACAGTCTCGTGTGATAATGACAAGAACGTTAGCTGAACTGTTTGCGTAAAAAACCGTTGTTGAAAAAATGCTGATCTTGAATTTGAGACTAACATTGCAAAGGCATGTGCTCTAACAGCAGAAAAAAACGCTTAATTAAGCCATTTTTACGACTTATCTTTTGAATATTATTTTTCTCTAAAAGAGGCTGTACCAGCAGGTATGGCCTCTTTTTTTAGTGACTAATGCCAGGTTTAGGCCCAAGAAAGCCCTTGTTTTTACCTGAAAGTATGCTATAATTACAATATGCAAACTAAAATAGGTGTTTTGACCACCACACTCTGTCAAAAAAATTCCACGGGGGCCCTAGACGGGGTTCTATCTTTCTGCTGCGCATATTTTACGTCCTCATATTGCTATCGTTTTTATACAAACGCTGGGGACTTATTGTATGCGTACTAATTACTGATTAATACTCGTAAATTTGACTACGTAATCCCCAGCCCAAAAAGCTGGGGATTTTTTTGCCGTCTTTTTATTATTTTTACCAAAGGACCTATCATGAATATTCGCAAAATGACCGTTGTAATTACTGGAACGCTGGCGCTGTGCGCTCTCGTAATTGCGCTCAAAAGCATGCGGCACAAAACCAAACATCACTTTACCATTGGCATTATACAAACTGCCTCGCATCCAGCCCTTGATGCTGTTCGCGAAGGCTTTAAACAACAAGCGCTCAAGACTCTTGGCGATGTAGCATTTGTTGAACAAAATGCGCAAGGCTCCACCAGTACCGCACATTTGATTGCGCAAAGTTTTAACCAGAACAACGCGATTAATTTGGTGCTGGCAATTGCAACGCCGGCTGCACAAGCAATGGCTGCCATCAACACACAACTGCCAGTGATCTTTGCCGCAGTAACAGACCCGCACGCAGCAGGACTGTGTGGTACTGAGCAGAAAAATATCTGCGGCGTGACCGACAGCATTGACGTTGCACAACAATGTGCACTCGTGCATCAACTAGCACCGGGGGCACAAAAAGTGGCACTCATTTTTAACAAGGGCGAGATTAATGCCACCAGCATGGTTGCAAAAATGGAACACGAATTAGCCAAGCTGGGGCTTACGCCAATCATGTGCTGCGTTACCAACGAATCAGAAATTCCTGCCGCCACGGCCTCGGCATGCAGCAAAGCAGACGTTCTGCTTGCGCCAATCGACAACACGGTTGCAAGCACTATCGACTTTATTGCGCAAATGGCACGAACCAAAAAAATCCCCTTGTTTGTCAGCGACAACTTGCTCGTAAAACGAGGAGCACTTGCTGCGCGCGGCGTTGACTACCACACCAGCGGTATAACGGCAGGCGACCTTGCACACAAAATTTTGGTTGAGCATCAAAAGCCATCACAAACCTCTGCCATTACACCAGCGTGTAAGACAATTTTTATTAACAAAAATACTGCTCAAGCGTGCGCCATAACAATCCCACAAGAGCTGAGCAACAATGCCCAAATTATCGAGGTGTGCGATGAATGAACTAACGTTATTAATAACCAGCATTGAATGCGGTCTTATTTTTTCACTGCCCGTGCTCGGCATGTTTTTAAGTTCGCGCGTGCTGAAAGTTGACGACATGACGCTTGAAGGAAGCTTTGGGCTTGGCGGCGCACTGACCGCCCTACTCTTGAGCAACGGCGCAAGCCCACTGATTGCTATACCGTTGGCAATGTTGGCAGCCGGTGTTGCCGGTCTTATGACTGCGCTGCTGCACACACAACTGCGCCTGCAAGTTTTGATGAGCGGCATTATTGTTACCACCGCACTATTTTCAGTCAACCTTTTGTTGGCGGGAGCCAATATTTCACTTGCAGCACACCAAACTATTTTTAAACGGTGCGCATTTATTACTGACTACAAGCTGTTGTTTTTAACACTTTTCGCACTGTGTTGCGTGCTAATCATCAGATGGCTTTTGACAACGCAAGTTGGTTTTTTATTGCAGGCAACGGGACACAACCCACGCGTGGTGCAAGCTTTTGCTAAAAGCCCTTCTCTCTTTCTCACTATAGGCCTGGTACTTGCTAACATGCTGACCGGCCTTGCTGGCTCGCTGTTGGTGCAATACGTTGGCTTTTTCTCAATTTGGTCCAGCGTAGGCACTATTATTGTCACACTGGCAGGGCTCATGCTGGCCGACATGCTGAGCACGCGCGTTAACGCAGCACTGATAGCCGGCGCAATTATGTACCAGCTGGTTATTGCACTCACCTTTGAACTGCAGCTCAACCCAAACTGGAACAAACTGATTACCGCACTGTTTATTGTCACATTGTTGACGGGAAAAAAAATGATGGCAGAAAGGAACTAGCATGATCACACTAAAAAATATCAGTAAAAAACACGGCACAAAAACAGTGCTGACAAACGTACATGCAACTATTGAACGCGGTGATTTTATTGTGATTGTGGGCACCAACGGGTCTGGTAAAACAACCTTGTTCGATCTAATCGCCGGCGCACAAGCACCGACTGACGGCACCATCACACTTGATAACGCAAACATTACAACAACCGATGAAAAAACACGAGCACGCTGGATGGGCCGACTTTTGCAAAACCCTGAACATAATACCGTTGGCACCATGACAGTGGCACAAAATCTTGCGCTGGCACTTTTTGCAAAAGCATCAGCAACGTTGGCAGGTGCGCTTAACATAGTAACGCCAGAAGTTATTGATACCATTCACAAAAATTACGGCGTTGATCTGAAACCACTATTGCAAACGCTCATGAAATCACTTTCTGGCGGGCAACGCCAACTGATTGCATTTATCATGGCAACACTCACACAGCCACGCCTGCTGCTTTTGGACGAGCCAACCGCAGCACTGGACCCACAAAGTGCAACCACCTTGTTGTCATGTGCTCATCGTTTTATGCATCAGCACAACATGACCGCGTTGCTCATTACACACGACCCACAGATTGCGTTAACGCTGGGTAATAAGTTGTGGTTGGTTAAAAACGGAACGGTTACCGTATTTGATCAGGAAACAAAAAAGAATCTCAACCCGCACGATTTGATTGGCAGTATTGATTATGCAAAAATAATCGCATAACAATTTATTGGTAAATAATTTAAGCAAGAAGGGGCTGCATATTTTTATGCAGCCCCTTCTTGCTTAAATTATATCTTTATTTATTCGTATCTTTGTTCTTGTTTTACTGGCGGTACAAGTCGATCATACGCAGCTTTCATTTCTTTAAACTGCTCTGCAGCCTCCGGCGCTTTATTTCTGTCGGGATGAAGCTTCAATGCCCGCACTCGATATGCCTTTTTAATTTGTGCCTCAGTCGCACCTGCAGCCAAACCTAATGCCTCAAGGTCTTGAAGACGCTCTTCTTGGGTGTAAGGCTTTGGAAAGTCAAAACCACCATGGCGACCATAACCACGATCATAATCATAGTTATAATCATCGTCATAATCCCAATACCTCTTCCGAGAATTTTTTTTAAAAGCTTGATCAGCGGCTACTGCAAACTTAGTAAAATCATTACCAACAGAATAAAAATTTACTACAGCAGCCAAAGCAAATAAAATAGGCTTAATCGATTTTTTATCAGCAACAAAAAACTCAGTACCACAACGAGAAAGAGAAGAAACCCCTCTAAACCATTCACGTAACAATCGATCTTCTGCTTTGTCATGCTCACCACCAATCACTGTCAAACTACATATGAATTCTACAACAGTAGTTAAGTAAGCAATTTTACTAGTACTCTTGATATCTTCTTGGTCAATAATAGCTCCAATATCATGGGCAAGTATTTCGGCTTGTTCTTCGTGCTTTTCTTGATTGTCTTTTATTAATGAATACAGCCAATCGACCAAGGTATAAGCATCATACGCCGCCCAAGGATAGGTATAAAGACAACGCTCATTCTTTCTGTTGCTATACAAATCAAAAGCGCCATTCACCAAGCCAAGCGCACTGGCAATTGCTCTATTTTTTTGCGCTAGCTTTGGATCACTTTGTACATGATAAAGAGCTGCCACAGCAAAAGGAAAGCGCAACAACAATGCTGCCACTTGAGCTTGTTGAACAGATGTTAAGGGTTTAATTTTTTCGCGAGGGCGACCTGCTGCATGCATAGTACCAGCAACAAGAGTACTAAGCAAAACAACAGTTAAGCTCAATCTTTTGGAGACATTCATAGGATGCTACTTTCTAAAAAAAGCCTTTATCTACAACAAAAACGTATCGAAGAGTGTAGCAAAAAAGACTTTTTGGTCAAATGCCTCTCAAATATCAAGAACCGCAATCAACTATCTACCTGCTTGACTTGCAACCGCAGGAACTCGTAAATATTCTTTAAGTTCGGGATTAATTAAAACCTCATCAATAACATAGACTCTGCCGTTAACTAATTCAACAGAGTAAAGCGGCTTGGGAATGTCTTTGAGCAAAAGATTTTTTTTCGTCAGCGTATTTAAATAACGACGAGGCCCTTCTTTCAACGCTCGTCGAGAAACATTGTCTGGAACAATATGATACTCAACAAATTTTTCAAGGAGATTTTTTTTGACTGCATCATCGGTCCTAAGCAAACCAAGCATACCAAAGCGAATTAAGGCATCGTCAGTTGGCAAAAACAACGTATATTTACCATCGTTTCCACCAATTAAATTATTTTTCCCCAATTTGATATCAAGCTTTAACTCATCCAAAAGAGCATACATTTGCTTAAATGTACCAGGACGCTCAACAAAACCCATAATCGTTGACTCACGATTTGGTATTGGCTTTTCAAAAAGAGGATTGATATCACGCGGATCGCGGGGGGCTGCTTGCAAATGAGCGAAAATCAAGAGCATCAGAAATAAATATTGCTTCATAGTACTCATCCTTTTTTTTGAGTTCTTACAAAGAATTACTCATCATTTGAACACTTTGAGAAATATTTTTTCGTATAAAATAATCTTGCAAACGCTTAATACCCTCAACTACTACTTCAGGATCGCGCGCGTAACAAAACCGTACAAACGGTTTTGCCGTTTGCCCAAAGTCACAACCTGGCGCCATAGCAATTTTTGCTTCTTGCAAAATGTTCATTACCAACTCAAAACTATCTTCTTGTTGGGTTTTGAAAAATAAGTAAAAACCCGCCGTTGGCTTAACGTAACTCACAATGCCTTGCTCTTGCAGTAAATCAAAAAAAGCACAGGCAAGATCGCGACTTTTTTTTACCTGATCAAATGAGCGTGGAATAATATCATTTTTGTGCTCAAGGCCATAAAGCGCGGCATATTGCCCAATAACACTGGGACAATTGAATGCACAACCTTGCATCACAGAAATTGACTTAATTAAACGAAATGGCGCTACAAGAAAACCAACACGCCAACCACTCATACCAAGACTTTTTGAAAAAGAACCAACACGCAAAACACGATCAGACTGTGGAATAAGCGGTGTGCTTGAATAAAATTGTCCTTCAAAAATAAAGTCATCGTACACTTCGTCAACAACTAAATAAATATTATGAAGCTCGGCAATTCTTCTCAACTGCTCAAGCTCTTCACGAGACAACACCGTACCACAGGGATTTGATGGGTTTGAAAGTATCAACATTTTGGTGTGTGGTGTAATGGCCTGTTCAATAACGCTCACATCAAGCACCCATTGCTGCTCACCTTGAATCTTTTTCATTTCAAACGCAGGCACAAATACCGGCACTGCTTTGGAAAATTTTACAATGCTTTCATAAACGGGATAGGACGGTTCAAGTAAAATAACTTCGTCACCAGCACTTAAAAGTGTCAATGCTAAACACGTCAAAGCACCACTACCCCCATGAGTAATCATCACATTATCAATGCCAATTGGGCTTTGATACTCACTTGCCAACATTTCCGCAATTTTTTTGCGTAATGGCAAAATACCCAAAGCATCTTGATAATAATCAGCTTTGTCAGTCTGCAAAATTTGTTGAGCATATTCTTTTATAGATGCATCAATACCACCACGCAAACGTAAGGCTCCTTGAGCAAAAGACAAGTATCCTTCATTATTGCGCACAACAGATTCAATTCTTTTCAACTCAGGCATACTTAACTCAATCATATGGCTCCTTTAAAGACGCTACAGCTCAAAATGAGCAAAATGGTGAATGCTACCACGAGGTAATTAAAATAGTCATCAATAAATCTCTTAATTGCTACCCCCCACTTACGAATGGCACCCGCAACTAAAAAGAATCGTGCCCCGCGCGCAAGAATAGAATACCCCACAAAGGGCATAAACGGTAATTTACAAAAACCAGCAGAAATTGTCACTGCTTTGTAAGGAATGGGGGTAAAGCCGGCTATAAATACAGCCCATGACTCATACAAGGAATATTGTGCAACAACATGATTAAATGTTGCTTCAGAAATAATCCACGAAACTAATTTAAAACCAATACTATCCCACAATGTTGAGCCAATTAAATAACCAAACATGCCACCCAGCACCGAAGCAACAGTTGCAACGCTTGCGTAAAAAAATGAACGCTTGCGATTATGCACACAAAAAAGAATGAGTAATGGGTCTACAGGAATAAAGAAAAATGAAGATTCAATAAAAAAGAGACCAAACAACCACCAGTTGGCATGAGGATGTTCAACTTTACTACCCATCCAATCATAAATTCGTTTGATCCACTTCATTACTACTACTCTCCTTTTGTTTCAAATATGTCTGACAAGCATGCTTTATGAAGCGCTATCCCTTTAATTTTTGATCAAGATACTCTTGCAGCTTATCAATAGCTATACGCTCTTGTTGCAGTGTATCGCGATCACGCGCGGTAACTTTACCATCTTCAAGACTATCAAAGTCAAAAGTAAAACAAACCGGCGTTCCAATTTCGTCTTGACGGCGATAACGCTTACCAATAGAACCTGATTCATCAAGCTGTACGCGATAGCCGTTCTTTTTCAAATCAAGGTAGATTTTGCTTGTCTGCTCTTTTAATTTGTTGGTCAACGGCAAAATTGCAGCCGTAACTGGTGCCACAGCGGGATGAAAGCGTAACACAGTACGCACTTCGCCGTCAACTTCATCTTCATGATACGCGTCAAACAACAACGTTAAGAAAAGACGGTCAACACCAACTGAGCACTCAACAACGTGCGGAACATATGATGTTTTTGTTTCTTCATCAAATACCGCCAGCTCTTTGCCAGAAAATTGTGAATGGCGCGAAAGGTCAAAGTCAGTGCGGTTTGCAATACCTTCAAGCTCTTTCCAGCCGAATGGGAAGTTGTATTCAACATCGGTACAACATTTAGAATAATGTGAGAGTTCGTCTGCTGCATGCGGACGCAAACGAATTTTGTCTTTGTTCAAGCCAATTTGCTCATAAAAAGCTTTACGGCGCTCAAGCCAGGTTTCAAAAAACGCATCAGCTTGCTCACCCTTGCAAAAAAATTCGATCTCCATTTGCTCAAACTCACGCATGCGGAACAAAAATTGTTTTGGGGTAATTTCATTACGAAACGCTTTACCAATTTGCGCAATACCAAAAGGTATTTTGACGCGATTACTGGTAAAAACATTTTTGAAATTGATAAAGATTGCTTGAGCAGTTTCTGGGCGCAAATAAGCTTTGCTTGCCGCAACCGCACCAAGATTAGTTTCGAACATTAATTGGAATTGTCGAACGTCAGTCCAGTTTTTAACGCCACAGGAAGGACAAGGACGCGCAATATCAAAGCCCTCTTCGTCTGACCGAAAGCGCTTTTTGCAGTTCAAGCAGTCAACCATTGGGTCGCTGAAATTTTCAAGATGTCCCGATGCCTGCCACACAGATTCAGGCCCCAAAATGGAACCATCAAGCAACAGTACTTCTTCTGGCCAGCTTGTCATGTTTTTAAGCCAGGCAGCCTTGATATTCTGTTTAAGTTGAACGCCTAAAGGACCAAAATCATACACACCGTTCAAGCCAGAATAAATTTCAGCAGCTTGAAACACAAACCCTCTTCGTTTACACAAGGCGGTGATTTTGTCTAGGGTAACCGGCGCGCTCGACATAGAAAATATCCTTCTTAAAATCGATGATTTTGATTTTTGTTTTCAGATAAACAAAGGTACCGTTATTTCAATTTTCTGGCAAGTGCATTAAAAAAGCCGGGCTTTCACCCGGCTTTTTTTAAATCACTAATAGTCTGTCAAACTAAACGCGCAAACCTGCTGCTCTGCGAGCTGCTTCCGCACGAGCTTGTGCATCTGCACGCGCACGCTCTACACGTTCAGCTTCAGCGTTAGTTGCAGCAATCACTGCGTCAATGCGTCTGTTCATAACAACGTAAAGAAGCTCAATAGATCTCTTTAAATCAACACAAGCTGCAACTTCTTCATCGTTGCTCGCTTTTTTAAGCGCTTGCTTAATAATAAGTAACGCATCTTCCAATTCTTTAGCTTGTCGAGCAAAAGTAGTATGAGCTTCGGTTAGTGGCTGAGGTGCCGTTCTAAACTTTGCTTGTACTTGAGCCATCACCGTTGCTTCGTTATCAAAGCTACGCTCTGCAAGATTATCACTAGCAACGGTATCAGCAACGCCAGCAAAAAGAGCATTCGCACGCTCATACAAACCAAGAACTGTTTTTTTATAAATAGCTTTTTCAATGTACCTAAAAATCGGCAGTGCTATAATTCCTGGGGTATATGGACCATAATTCACTGCCAACTCTTTGGCACTCGTTAATTTCTCGCCAGTCCATCTCAAAGGATCAAATGCATCACTGCACGTTGTAGCAGCACCAGAAGTATCTGTGCAGACTTTTTTCCAACGAGTAAACTTATCGATAACATCGTTGCCAACCCACCATACACCATGCAAACCTAACGTTGTAACAACTACTGCTGCAACAACGGCAATCGGTTTAGCAACTGACGCTGGAAGAGCAAGCTGTTCAAGAACACCGTCAGTATCAAGCGCACGTTCCGGATGCGGACGTGAAACCCCATCAACTTCAACAACTTGTGGCACATATGATGCTGCCTGAACTGACAAACCAAGCGAAAGCATGGCTACCACGGCAAAAGCCGAAAAGAATTTTGTGTGCTTCATGGAAATCCCCCCATAAAAAGAGCACAGACAAATAATACTATTACTACGAATACAAAAGGCTTTTCAGCCCTTTATACTGATAAGAATACTCTTTTTATTCGTTGGTGTAAAAGGCCTAAAAAGCCCTGTTTTTGAGGGTCAAAAGAGCATTAAAATGCCGCCAGAGAGAGGTTTTTGCAAACCAAGACAAGCTATTTTCTATTTGAATTTTCCAGAAAAAAGAAGAGCCTTTCGTGGCTGCTGGAGCGAGCATAATCAAGCGCCGTTTTACCATATTGGTCCAAAAGCTGCCCAGAAGCGCCCAATGAGCCTAAATGAGCAATAATAAGGCTATGTTCACGCAACGCACGTTCATACTGCCGGCCATAAGCCCGCATTTGGGCCCGATAACGCACATGCGGAAAATATTGGCGAGGCTTAAAGCGCAAGGTATCTTTTCCGGCAGCGTAATGCAGCGGCGTTGCACCATCATGATCGCAACAATCAAGAACTGCTCCTTGCTTGGTTAATAAAGAAACAATACACGAAGCACCCGACGCAGCAGCATAATGCAAAGGCGCTTTACCGCTGTTATCTATTTTTTCTAGTTGAGCACCAGCCCTGAGCAACAAATCAACAACGTTATCATAATCTTTTGAAGCTGAACGATACCCCGTTACCGCCCCCGCGGCATAGTGCAAGGGCGTTCTACCAAACTTATCTTGGCAATCAACCTGCACATCTTTTGCCAACAACTGCGCAACCAAAAGATCATGTCCATGCATGGCAGCATAGTGCAACGGCGTGCGACCTTTAAAATCTTGCAAATCACACGATGCATTTTTAGTTAAGCAATCAACAATTTTTGCATACTGCGCTTGGGCTACCCAAGCAGCTCGCCCTTTGCCTACGGCACAATGTAACGGCGTATAACCCTTGTTATCCTGGCACCACACAGTAGCTCCATGCGCACACAACAACTCAACACCCACAACAAAACCAAGCGAGGCAGCATAATGCAACGCAGTGCGACCTTGCGCATCTGGCTCGTTAACATCAACACCTTTTTTAAGCAAAAATTTGAGCATAGAACTGTTTTTAAGATACAGAGATCGCTGGAGCAAAGACCACCGCGCTGAAGGAGCAGCTACTGCCAAGCACAACTGTTCAGTGCTGCTCACACCATTAAGAAATCTTTGGGCGCAGTAAAACGACGCACCAAGGCCCATAAACATCACTAACGCACAATAAATAAGTATTCCGTTGTTCTTCATCTTCATTCCCCCCGAATGCGATTATTATTTTGATTATACTTTTTTTGAAATTCAATAAGCAACAATTGTTACAAATGGCAACAGCAAGAACCTGCAGGCCAACACCTCACATTTACTCGCCCAAAAAATCGTGATAGAATGGGCCTTATCTCGCATTTAAAGACCTGGTTTTTAAGAAGAATGAGGCGCTATTATGAATTCTCTGCAAATCCGTAAAAAATTTTTCGACTTTTTCCAAAAGTACAACCATACCGTTGTTGCCAGCTCATCACTCATTCCAGCCGAAGACCCAACGCTGCTCTTTACCAATGCGGGCATGAACCAATTTAAAGATGTCTTTTTGGGTAAAGAAAAACGCTCATACAAACGAGCCACCAGCATTCAAAAGTGCGTACGCGCAGGCGGTAAACACAACGATTTGGACCAAGTTGGTTTTACCACACGCCATCTGACCTTTTTTGAAATGATGGGTAACTTTTCATTTGGCGACTACTTCAAACAAGAAGCTATGCAATTTGCATGGGAATTTTTGACAGTCGAAATGGGCCTACAAAAAAAAGATTTGTACGTTTCTGTTTATGAAAAGGACGATGAATCGTACAACATTTGGAACAAAGTTCTCAATATTCCTGAAGACCATTTGGTCAGACTTGGCATGAAAGACAACTTCTGGGCGATGGGCGATACCGGTCCATGCGGTCCCTGCACCGAAATTTATTTAGATCGCGGAGCTGACCAAGGTTGCCGCAGTGCAACCTGCCGACCAAGTTGCGACTGTTCTCGCTTCATTGAAATCTGGAACAACGTATTCATGCAATACAATCGCCAAGAGGACGGCAGCTTAAAAGAGTTGGCGCAAACTGGTGTAGACACGGGCATGGGCCTTGAACGGCTGTGCATGGTAGCGCAAGGCGTTAACAGCGTTTTTGAAACCGACCAGTTTGTACTTTTGACCGCAAGTATTGAAAAACGCACCGGCGTTTCATACCAACAAGCTGACGAAAAAATGCGCGCAAACTTTCATGTAATTGCCGACCATATCCGCTCATCTTCGCTCTTAATTGCAGACGGCTGCGCACCTTCAAACGATGGCCGCGGTTATGTTTTGCGCAAAATTATTCGTCGCGCTGCTCTGTTTGCACAAAAAATTTCTGACGACAAAAATTTGTTTTCAAACTTGGCGTTAGATTTTATTGCGACCATGAAAGATATTTATCCAGAACTTGAAGTAAACAAAAAGCTGATATGCTCAGTCTTGGACAGCGAAATAGAACGCTTTGCCCAAAACTTAATTAATGGCCAAGGTATTTTGCAAAAATATATTGAAGTTAACAAACAACAAGGCGTCAGTGTTATTTCTGGCGATCAAACGTTTAAGTTGTACGACACGTACGGCTTCCCGCCCGAGCTCACCATGCTCATGGGCCAAGAAGATGGCTTTACGGTTGACTTTGAAGGCTTTGAACAAGAAATGGCTAAACAAAAAGAACTTTCAGGTAAAAAGATGAAAGCAGGCGGAGCTGAAGAAGTTTCTCTTGATAACATGCCAACCAAGTTTGTTGGTTATGAAGTTCTTGAAAATGAAAGCCCTATTCAATTTGTGAGTGCTACCGACGATCATATCTGGCTCAGCACCAAAGAATCGCCATTTTATGTTGAATGCGGCGGCCAAGTAAACGACCACGGTCGCATTACCATCAACAACCAAACGTTTACTGTTGTTGATTTAAAAAAATCTGGCGAAACGTTTAACCCCGCCATTTTGGTCAAAATTCCCACAACCACCGTTGACGGTAAACCTGCACAAGCAATTAATGTTGGCGACACAGCGCATTCAATAGTTGAAGCAGCTATCCGCGAAAAAACCGTTAAAAACCACACCGCAACACACATGTTACAAGCAGCATTGCAACAAATTTTGGGCGGCCACGTTAAACAAGCAGGCTCGGTGGTTAACGACAAGCACTTACGCTTTGACTATGCACACCACCAAGCAATGACCAAGCAAGAAATTAAACAAGTTGAAGACTTGATCAACCAAAAGATTCAAGCCGATATTAAAACAAACATCATGTGGACGTCGCTCAAAGACGCACAAAGCAGAGGCGTCATCTCGTTCTTTGGTGAAAAATATAACCCAGAAAAAGTACGTATTGTTGAAATCCCCGGCTTTTCAGCCGAGTTGTGCGGTGGCACACACGCAAGCTCTACCGGCATTATTGGCTGCTTTAAAATAGTCAGCGATACCGCACTAGCAACTGGCACACGCCGCATTGTGGCAATTACCGGCCCCGGCGCTGTTGAGATGTTTCAACAAACCTTCGACAGTGTTAAGCAACTCAGCGAGCTGTTTAAAGTTAAACAAGAAGATGTTCTTGATGCAGTACAAAAACAACAAGCTACCTTGCAGGCAACACAAACGCAGGTTAAGCAGCTTAAAAAACAATTGTACAAAGCATTTATACCAGCATGGCACAACGATATTGAACAAGCTGGCAAGGTACAATTTTTGTATCTTGAGTTGGACGATGCCTCAGCTGATGATATGAAGCAAATTTGCACAGACTTAAGCAAAGATAAACCAGGCTTTTACTTCTTAGTTTCAAAAGCTACCGGTCGCTTTACCTTCTTTGGTTATGTAAGTAAAGAATGCCCACATAAAATTGACCTCAAACAATTTGCACAATTCTTGCAAACAACGTTTAATCTTAAAGGTGGCGGTAGCGACAGCTTCTTGCAAGGTGGCGGTTCTGAGATTCCAAAAGTGTTGAAGCAAGAGCTGGTCAACTGGCTAGAAAGACAATAACTATTTAACGTTAAAAAAAGAGCCTGTGTTAAAAAACACAGGCTCTTTTTTTGTACCTTTTTATCTAACTTTTTCAAAAGCCAACTGCAACTGAAAGCGCAGCTCTGCCCAGTCACTCTTTGACGCTTTAAAATGGTCACGAATTTTTTTGAGAGCATTTAATGAAAACGAATAAGAAGATGCTCGTTTCTTGTGCGCGCAATCAAAGCATGAAAACAAAGCCTGGTCAGTGGTGCTAGAAATATTAAGTGCAACATCATGACCATGCTCGCACTGAGACAAAGCCTGAAGCAGCAACGGCGTAAACACAACTATTGGCAAGGGATCAAAAAACGTTTCTTTCTTTTCCCACTCTGCATACCAAAAATCTGCATGCGTTGGATCGTACGGATACGCGGTCAAAAGACTACCGCCACGCAAAGCTGCCCAGATATTAAAGTTTTTAGTAGAAAAAACCGGCTTGGCATGAACATCACGCTCAACCATAACGCGCGCCTGCATTATCTTATTTTTTAAGCTTTCTAAGCGAGGCTTCATAATGCGTTGCCTGCTTCTGCGACCTTTGGTTGAAACAAAATCTGCGGCTTGAATGGTATCATTATCAGAATAAAAATTGAAAACTTTGCCAAAAAATGGTGAAAAGAAAAACGGCTCAGTCTCATCTTGAATTGGCGTTCCATAAATGATTAACTCATCAACATGCAAGGTTTTATTGGTTGGCCGCTTGTACAATTTTTTGTTCTTTTTTTCTTTCTTGACCGTGTCCAAATTGTCTAACAACTCAACACATTCTTTGAGCACTTCGTACTGAGAACTCGCTTTTTTGTTACGTAAAACGGTATAAATTGCCGCTAAATTTGCACACACATTACCACCATGGCTGTGAGCAATGAGACGAATTTTGGGATTAATATCACGATCTTGATAGCTTTTTAACAAACTGCTCAGTTCATTATAAAACCGCACCGCTTCCAGGCGCCGCTCTGCTTGGCTTAAAAGCCCATTCCAACCAAAGGTATAAAATGTTTCGTGCCGTGCCGGATTTGCATGCTGGGCAAAAGCGCGATACGCACTCACAATTGGCACCACAATCGATTTATTGTCTTCAAGATTTATTGAGCAATCAACAGCGCGCAAACCGCGCTGCGCCATAAAGCGGCCCGAGTACAGCACCTCACTGGCACGTAATTGTTTTTGAAGCCGGCGATACAAAGAATTTTTGGTATTGTCATTTAACAACCGAAAAAAACTTACCAAACTCAACGCAGAGCCGTAGGTCCCGTGCACAAAAATGGTAATCCATTGCTCTTGCTTTTCTTTATCAACAACCGACTGCTTCTGCATAAAAAATGATTGTTGAATATCGGCAAAAGGCACTGCAGCACTTTTTAGGTCTAAAAAACACACTGCACACAAAACCAACGTAAGATTAAATAATTTAAGCACTGCATTCATGATTGTTCTTTGATGTTAAAAATGCCAAAAAGCCAGATTTATAAAGTGTTATTTGTCGTGCGGCCAGATTATAGCACACGCTGTGCATTGATACAAACACAAATGTTAAGCACTTACTTTTACTGCAAAATAGTTACCATTGCCGGATCGCTTTGAGTTGTTTGGCGGCCCGTAAGCCAATTGATACTAACCGGTTTGAGATCCGGATCATAATAAAAATTTTTCTTGGTGCACGGCAATTGTTTACAAAAATTAAGCCAAATTGGAAAAGCAGTTGAGCTGGCGTAAACATACTTGCCCATGGGCTTATTGTCATCACGGCCAACATAAATGGCGGTAGTATATTCTGGCGTTGAACCAACAAACCACGTTGTCATGGCTTCGTTAGTTGAACCGGTTTTTCCAATCGCTTCACTTTGTAACCATCCTTTTTTTTCGTACACCGGTTTAGAAAAAATTAGACGGTATGTTAATGCTTTAACCATTTTTGAATTAGTTTTGGTATCAAGAACACGTTGCTCTACCGGCTCATGCTCCCACATTTTACGGCCCCACTCATCTTTAACCCACTCAACCAGATGAGGCTTAACGTACACCCCATTGTTGGCAAAAACATTAAATGCTGCAACGTTTTCTTCAACCGATGCATGCGCAGTACCAAGAGCCAACGATGGATACGGCGTTAAATCACGCACAATACCAAAGTGCCGCGCCCAGGCCGCAATTTTTGGCGCGCCAATTTGCATCAACAATTTAACCGCAATAATGTTGTTCGAAAAAGCAAGTGCGCGCACCAGCGTCATAGAACCTTCAAATTTACGGTTCCAATTGCGCGGCTTCCAAATTTTTCCCTGATCTGAAACAAGCTCAATTGGCTCGTCAATAAACACATTGTCCATTTCAAATCCGGATGTCATGGCCAAAGAATATAAAATTGGTTTAAACGAAGAACCCGTTTGCCGATACGCTTGAAAAGCACGATTGAATTGTGATTTTTTAAAATCATACCCACCAACAAATGCTTTAATTGCACCAGTTGAAGCATGCACACACACCATGCCGCCATTTAAAACTTCGCCCATTTCTTCGCGCATTTTTTTTATTTTTGGCGCAAAGGCATCTTCTGCCGCCTGCTGCATGGCAACGTTGATAGTCGTTTTTATGCGCAAGCCTTTTGAATACAGCGCGTCTTTGCCCCATTTATTTTCAGCCCACGCCCGCACCCACTCTTGAATATACAAACGGATTGGGTTTCCCGGAATGTAATCTTCAATTTCCAACGGCGTTTCACGGGCTTCTTCAAACTCGTGCTTGCCAATAAAGCCCAGCGTGCACATGCTGCGCAGCACCACATTGCGGCGCCTGCGCGCAGTCAGCGGTGCGTTGAGCGGCGAATAAAAACGTGCCGACTTTGCAACGGCTGCCAACATTGCCGCCTCGTGCAGCACCACCTGGTCAACCGATTTGTTCCAAAAACGTTTGCATGCAGCTTGTACGCCATAAATGCCACGTCCAAAATACATATTGTTTAAATAAAGTTCTAAAATTTGTTCTTTGCTCAGCTGCCGCTCAAGCTGCAGCGCTACAAACAGTTCTTTGATTTTGCGCCACCACGTGCGCTCGTGCGAAAGATACAACAAGCGTGCTACCTGCTGAGTTATGGTGCTAGCACCCTGCACCACACGGCCATTGTATAAATTTACCAGTGCAGAGCGAATAATACCTTTTATTGAAAAACCAACATGGTTAAAAAATTGATGGTCTTCAGCTGCTACAAACGCTTTTACAACAACATCAGGAATTTGTGGGTAAGAAATCAGCTCGCGCCGGTCAAGCTCAAAGCGTGCCAGCTCATTGCCTTGATCGTCCAAAACAACCGAAGGGCACGCCTTTGCCTCCTGCTCAAGCAACGAACAATCAACCCAATGATTTTCAAGAAAGAAAAAACCAGCACCCAAAAATAAACAAAAGCTTAAAAAGCCAGTTGCAAAAAATACGCGTAAAACCATGCACATCATCCGTAAAAAAAGGCCATACTGTAACTGGCATAATACCTTTTTTTATAATGATTGCGAACTGGAAGTAACTAGCTTCAGCTAGTTCTGCAAATTTTCCTCTTCACTGTTGTTAATACTTTTTCCGCCATTATTATAGCTTCTTCAGCACTTTTTCTATCAACATAAAAATAATCATTTGGATATCGTGAATCTTGACCATAAGAATTCAAATTTTTACTTTCTTCATTGAGAAACATAAGATCTGAATCAAGAGCTACGCAACGCACCAAAAGCAATCCAAGATCGTGCGTTTTGGGAATAGGAAGTTGAGCGAGAACAATAAAAGCTTTCAAAGCTTTTTCTGCACATTGATGAGTATGATAGACTGAACAATCAAACGTTTCGTCATCATCAGACAATTTTTTAGAAGCTTTTAAATCGTTCGATGCCTTTCTAAGCCAATCTTTAACTCCTGGCATATACTTGCTTCCCTCTATTTTTTACTTCATACGTCAATGAAGTTGCATCCTGACAGAATGTATCAAATTCTTGTTTTGTAAAAACAACAACATTTGTTGGTATACCTAAACTCAACAAAGCATCAAAGGCTTTATCGCCTCTTTGATAAACCTTTTTATCAGATGACTGAATCACAATCAAAAAATTAAGGTCATCATCCTCATCAGGAGTTCCCCAAGCATATTTGCCATAAAGGTAAATTTCTAGCGGATCATAGGCCTTGACAAGGCGTTGAGTTGCCTCTTGCACTGTTTCTTGTAAAATCATAAGTATCCTTTTTTTATGTTGATTGCGAACTGGAACTTGACCCACCCGATTCACGCATCACAGTTTCCACACGACCGTCGAAAGAAAGATAATAATCAAATGGAACAAGGTTGTGCTGCGGCCTATAGCGCCCCGTCATTTCACGCTGCTGCAGACCACGCAAAAGACCTGTTGGTAAAAAAGTAAGCGTTACCAATTCATAGTTACCTTCAAAAAGTGCTAAAAAAGTCAGCGTCTTACACATTACATGATCTACAAAATTCCAACAAATATTTCCACTAAGAACCATTCCCTCTGGCAAATGAACAGTCACCGATTTATTTGGAATTTCACTCGAAGCAATAGAAAGATACGAACTACGTGCCTTTTCAGAATCATAACAAGCAGCAATTATCAAATTTGGCTCGCTAAAAAAATCCATAAAAAATATTAGGCTTTGATGATTTTGAAGCCGATCAATGGTATAAGTTTCCAACCCGGCAAGTTTTACCAAACTTACTGAACCATGAAGCAAACCATACAAAAGCCGATCATACCTTGTTGACAAAATACACGGTACTCGATCACTTGAAAGACAAGGAACCAATCCTACAAATTTTTCTTTGAGAGAACTACTGCGAGGCTGTCCAATTTCCCATTCAAAAGATCGCACACACGCATACTCTTCTGAAGCACAACACGCGGTAACAAAAGAAACGCCAGACAACGACTTTTGAAACGAAAAATGACGCAAGCCGCTATCACGGCAAATAAAAAGAGCTCTGCCTTCGTGCACTAAATTAGTAAATTGAGGAGCATTCAAACATTTGCTTTCTTTGCCCTCAAATGCCTGCATATCCCATAAAAAAACTGAAGAATTTGGATAAGCCAACCCAATAATTTTGCTATCGGCTGAAAAATCAATACACGACGCAACATCATCGTTGTAATCAAAATGATGGGAAATTTGGTACGCTTGAGAATCATCATCAAACTTATAGATAGTCAGTGAATATTTGAACGAAGATGAAGAAAATTCCAAACTCAAATCTTCCATAGCCTCTTCCAGCTCAGCATCTTCGGGGCTCACAAAACGAGCTCGATCATGAATACAGGCAAGATAACGACCATTTGGCGAAAATTTGATTTTATAAACACCACAACCAGGTGGTAGCTCCGGCACCAAAGACCTGCATGGCTTGCCAGTTTGCGCATCAAAAAAGCGCAGTGTCGCACTTTCCCGCATTCCCACAACAAAAAGATTATTGACAGGCGAAAATGCAGCACAAGAAATATTTGAAAAGCGATCTCTGCTGCCAAGCAGCACACGATCCATTTTGACAGAAAAAGAATAGACAAGTCCTTGAGAAACAAAGCAAAATGCGATCAATGCAGTACGCACTATTTGTTTAATCATTGTGTCACTCGCTGGTTATTATTCGTTAACGCGCACTCCCCAATCACCCGGCACAACCCAGGCGCCAGAAGCACTATCACGAACTATAATGCCAACGTTAAAATTTTTCTCAATATCAAGATCAAGTGCATCAGTAATCGAAGTGTCGTTGGCAACGCTGTCTTGTGTTGTAGTAGCAGAAACTGACGTAACACGCACAAAGTCGGTAGCTACTAAATCTTTTGGATTGGTATTAAACAGCAGCGCACCATCAGTTGCAAAGTTACTACGCAAGTCGTCGTACTGCACCAGTGGCCCACTAACTTGCTTGGTTACATTAGCACCGCGCTTGTCGATCATGCCCACTTTAATACCACCAGCAACCGTTGCATCTTCAAGCACCGCAAAGCGATAGATCTGCGTTACGATATCAGTTGGCGGCACTATTTCGTCTTTTTCATTTTGCTCAACAACCAACGGATCTAACACCCGCTGGCCACGCGCAATAACATATAAATTACCCGGCACGCTTGGCACGCCGTTGCGGTTGCCAGAAAGATACTGCAATTGAATTTCTTGGTTACCCGCGCCAGCAACTGCCTGCAATGGTCCAAGATTAATCGACTGAAAAAGACCCAGTGACGTTGCAACAAAAATAATATCGCGATTATTACGATCACGCGCCACCACTAAATCTGCCGCACGCGTAATTGGTAAGCTGCCGTTTGGTGTGCCATCAAGATTTCTGCGATACAGCGTTGTGTTAGTCAGCACGTACAACGCGCCATTGCGTACTCTGCGCGTACCAGCATCATCATAAATTTGGTCAGGCAACGTAGCAACGCGTATCACCGGCCCTTTGATATCAGTAAGATTTGTTTGATCCCAAACACCAGCAGAAACATCAAGCAAACCCGCACCTTCGTTTGCGGGATCAGTTACAACTGCGCGCACCACGCCACGATAGCCACCAACAAATAGCAATGATTGGCCCGTGGCAGGATCTGCGTCAGGTCGGTCAGCGTTTGGTGAGGCCATGCGATTAAACTGCTGCGTTATGGCAGCACAACTGAGCGGAGAGATCGCACTTAAAAGCTGGTCGCTCACCACATCAACATTCGTATTTTTTGCAAAAGCAGCCGTTGGCGCAAACTGACCATCAACAAAAGAACCTGTTTCAATCAGCCCAATCTCGCGCGAACCAATTGCAACCATCATTGAAAAGCGACCGCGATAAAAACTTGGTGTATTTTCGTCAAAATTAAAAAGTTGATGCACGCCACCGCTGCCTGAAGAAAAATTTTCACCCAAAATGGTGCTGAGCAAACCAGCCTCGCTACCGCCGTGCAGCGCAACATCGCCCTTGCCCCAGGTGGTTATTTGGCCGGTGTTGGGAATCATTGCCATGGTTGGGTCGTTGTCGTTGTGCGTGCCTAAAAAGTAAAATTGTCCGGTGGTTGTGTCCAACCCCGCGCCATACGCTTTTTGAACCGAACCCATCACGCGCTTTGCTGGTGTCCAGTCAACAATAAAACCAAGCTCGTTCAAAATGGCAGTCGACTGAAACATGCCAATGCTTTTATTATTAAAGCCGGCCATGGCCATAAACACCGACTCGCCCTGCACAAAAATATCTTCAATAAAAGCGCCCGGCACTGGTTCTTTCCCGCCAACGGTAACTGCAGGGTGCGCTTTGAGCGGCATTTCGGCAATCTTGGTTGGCACATTGTACATATTGTTTGTGTAGTCAGTCACGCCCTGCGCATTAACTTTGGCTACCGAGCCTTTTGTTTCTGGCTGTTCGTTAAGAATATCGCCAATCAACGGAATGGCGTACACGCGGTCTTGAATACTGCCGCCAAACAAAAAACCACCAACAGCGAAAGGATCGTTACCCACAACGCCGTTAAAAATTAAATACGGCTTGCCGGCACTGGTGTGCATGGTTCTGATTGAACCAACTGAAAGTGTAATTTCGTCATCGCTATTATTTTGTGCCGTGCGCACGTTGCGCGGAGGCGGTGAGGTTCGCGGTGTTTTAGCATCAAAATAAAAACCAAGTGGCACATCAAGCGTGTTAACGCTTTCTTGCTTTACGGCGGTCTTTGCCGCCGTTCTATTGATGGTTACTTCTTGAGTAACTTTGTTATTAATAGCAAGATTTGCAGCAGCTGCTGTCCCACCAACAGGAGCAGCAGCAACAACTGCATCAACCGATTTTTTTAAAAAAGAAGCAGCTGGCAATGCAGCATAGTTCAGCGCTGTACCATCAGTATCTCGCACAACAAAAGTACCTGTACCCACACCAACCGGGGTTACCGCCTTTTTTACGTCTGCTGCTGTGGTCAGAATCGCATTTGCTGCCGCACGCTGCGCAATAACATTATAAGCTGCCGCGTCGTTATCATGCGCTAAATTCGAATTTTTATAAAAATGATCTTTGGTTGGTTCAAAAACAATTGGATTCAACGTAAACGCACTGCCTTTGCCGCCATTTGCCGTTGTGTCTACCAGGCCCATCACAAGGCCCATCACGCCGCCTTCTTTGTTATCGTCATTGCGGCTCATGTCAGAAAAACCAACGTACAAACGCTCCAGCGTGTCGTCCCACCAGACCGAAGCATCATCACCAACCAACGCAGCGTCAATGAACGTATCACCGCCACCTTCGGCCAGAGCAACCAAACCCTCTGCCGATGTTAGCGTAATAAAAGCAGCTGGCGTAACATCAGTCGCATTAAAATTTAGTGGATCAAGTTGTTTGAAAAATGACACCGTTCCGGCTTCTTGCTTTTCTGAAAATTGTTTTGTTACCGCAACACCACGATTAACGCCAGCGACCGCACCAAAACTGGCAGCGGTAGCATCAGGAACCACCGCAAAAACATACTCTTGCCCGCCGGCAACACCTGCCAAAACCGTAGCAACATCTTTGCCAGCAGCGTCTTTGAGCGTTGCATTATCTTTTATACCTAACATTTTGCTGCCATGAACAACATCAGTCACTACAAAAAATTGGTTACTTGTAGCAGGTGCCGTACCTTCTTGCGTTTCTGGTACCACAACCGGATAGGCTTTTTTGTACAGCGCCAACTGTTTTACTTTTTTTCCAAGCAAAGGGTTTGCTTGATCTTTCACGCTATTCAACGTTACCATTACTGGCGCTAAAGGCTCTATTTTTGCTGTTGAGTCAGCATGCTCTACCAAGCGCGCCAGCGCAAAATTAGTTTCATTTTGTGCAGCAGTCGTACTGGAAGCAGTTAGCGGCGCACCAGCACCCAAAAAAAGCATGGCTTGGTCATCAACAAATGCATACGCCGTTTTATCAAAATAAACACTGGTCAGCGGCACGTCTGAAACGGTGGGAACATCTTTAATAACAGCGCTTACAAAAGAGTAGGCAAACAACGTTGGTACAAAAAACAATTTCTTCATCATGCTCATCCTTATTCATTCACGCGCACACCAAACTCGCCCGGCACATACACCGCACCCGATGCCGAATCTTGTACCAGTCGTGCTTGCTGCAACGGCAAGCTTAAGCTGAGATCAAAGTCAATTTCTGTAAATTCGCCTGTTATTGGATCTTTTATAAACTTGCTGGACTCTGGACGCACCGGTATTGAATTAACAAAATTATCGCCACCAAAATGCTTGGTGCGCGCATACAAATCTAGCGGCCCCAAAAACTCTGCATCGGTTACCGGCTCTTCAAAAGAACCAACTTTAAAAAAATAATCGGTTTTCATACCGGCACTATCTACGTATGGTTCTTTAATTTGCTTGATAGCGCCATCATTCACATTAAAGCGATAGCGCGCTAAAAACTCTTTATTTTTGTCCAAAGCAAAGGTATACAAATTGCCTTCGGCGGTAAACACATTAACTTTTTTAGTCGCATCAGGCTGATTAACATCTTGCACCATGCGGTTGCCACGCGATTTTGCATAAAACTCAAACATGAGTGTTGGACCAAGATCTTTTTGTAATGCCCAGGCAATTGTTTCGATAGTCATTGGCATTTTGTTTTTATAGTTATCAGTCAAGGTAGCAGGCGTGTTTGCATACAAACCACGTGTGGTTGCCAGCAGCAACGTTGTTTGATTATTGGCAAGGTTAATCGGCGCTACCGACCCACGCGCATCGCGCTTGAGCACCATGACATCAAAAAATTCATCAAGTTCGGAATCAAATAATTTTGTTCCTGCGCCATCAGTCGACTCAGAAATACTAGCAACTTTTACCAAGTTTGATTCTTTGATATGTGCCTGCGATCTGGTTACTGCATCTTGTTCAAAAATACTGCGACCACTCGTTTCGACCTTGGTCATATCAATGCGATAAAGAGCGTCACGCGTCAAAATGTATAAAAACTTATTTTGGTCAGAAACAATGCGCCGCACATTTTTAAAAATATTTGTTGTCTTGCCAGTAGTAGTATCCAAACTCAACAATTGTAAGAAGCGCCAATTCTTGCCACGAGGAAACGTTGCCGTGCCCGCGCTATTTGAAAATTTACTCAAACCAAGGCTTGCACGCGTATCCCAACCTTTGCCGGTAAAGCCTTGCGTAAATACCGCAACACCATGTTGGCCACCAACAAACAAGCGGCCGGTGTTGGCCGCAGCATCACTCAACGGCAGTTGAGCCACTTCAGCGCAGGTTATAGCACCAAGCTGGCCAAGAGCAACACTGGCACCATCAGCATCACTGGCACTAAAAATTCTTACCGACACTTCACTATTTGGATCACTGATAAAAGGCGCTGTTGGCGCAAAAACGTTATTAGCAAAACGACCAGTTTCAATGAGCGCAACACGGCCATGGCCAGTGGCAACCATCATGCCAAACTGTTCGTAGCGCAACTCTTGAGTTGCTGAATTTGGATCACGCTCTTTAAATCCGTACGTGTCTGGTGAAAAATCGTGCAGGCCTAGCACGCCGCCAACATCGGCAAATGCAGCGTCAAGCACTGCAGAAAGTGGTGCATCCATGGTTTGTGTGTCACTGTGCAAAGCATTGTCGCCCTTGCCCCACTCCGTCACGCGCACCGTGTTTATTTTTTTGTCAGCATCTTCTGTCACAAACCAAAAGTTACTTGTTTGATCATCAAAATCAAAACCATACACTTTGTCTGGTCGGCCCATTACGCGCTGCCATGGCGTCCAGGCACGAATCATGCCCGTATCGTCGAACAATGCCTTGCTGGCAAAAATGCCCGCCTCGCCACGATGCTCAACATCGCGATCGCCAGCAACAGAAACATAAATGGTATCACCGTGAACTTGAATGTCGGTAAGCGTTAGTTGTAAATCAAACGAAAGCAATTGAGGGTCAGCACCAACAATGTTGCGTTCTTGCGAATTCAAATGCATAGTTTTAACTTCTTGCAAAAAATCATTTCTGAACGTTCCTTCGTACGCTTGGTGCAACGCCCAGCCTGCGCCTGCATGAATCGCTCCGGCAGCGCCGCCATCTTTTGTATGCGCCGTCCCTTTTTTAGCTTTTTTCGCCGCTGCATTAAGAGTTGTTTTTGCCGAAACATCGCGAATTCTATCTGCAAGAATTGCCCCAGCTATGCCACCCGCACTTGTTCCAACAACCTTGTTTGCAGCAACAGTAACCGGATTGGTAATACCAAGATCGGCCACACGTACTTGCACAGCATTTGCTGCAGTAACACGTTTATCGAACTTATAAACTTCTTCCAAAACTGTCGAAGCAATTGCGTTGGCAGTGTCTGGTGGATTTTGATTTTTTATTGCTGTTGTTGCTGTTTTGCGATTGCCAGAAACCAACCCATCAACTTCTGCAACTGCAACTTCAACATTCGTTCGAACCATTTCAAACGTTGGCGCAAAGTCAATTGGTTTAACAGCACTACTGGTTTTATCAAAAGCTCCAACCCAACCGTCGTCGGCCAACGGCACCGCATAAACCTGCGTACTCACGTTACGCGGATTATTAGTACGCGAACCAACACCGCCATTCACAATTAAATAACTTTTGCCCGTACTTGTGTGCATGGTACGCACCGCACGCGCACTGGCAAACAAATCCTCAGCTTTAGTATTTTTTTCGTAAAAACCGAGTATATATTTGTTAAAGTTGCCCGTATCCGCCGGAGTGCCTGGAGCATGATCGGGGTCACGATCATCAGCAAAAAGATATGCACTTGGGTTTTTAATAACAGGATAGAGCGTAATTTTTTGATTGGCGTCATCAACCTGACCAACCATCACCGAGCACACACCGCCAGATTTGTCTGTTACTGCGCCAATCTCGTGCCCGCGCGTTACATCAGACAAGCCAACATACAAACGCTGCAACGGCTCATCCCAAAACATATCAACATCAGCGCCAATGAGCGCACGCGTTATTGGCTCTTGATCGCCCGGCGCATAAAACGCAAGCGTTTGCGCAGGTTTTTCAGTGACACCAATTTTGCGAATTGAGCCATCACTTTCAGCATCAACACGCAGCTTGCGCGCACTGCTCAGCTTGGTAGCATCGTGCGTAACAACTTGTAGCGCTTCAAGCGCATTGCCTGCACCATCCCGCGCAAATTTGAGCACAGCAATGCCACGATTGACACCATCAATAACAGAAACGTCTGTGGCACCATCGTAAATTAACTTAGTCATACCAGTATCAACAACGGTATCTGATGCCCACGTTTTTAGCGAATCCATATTCACAAGAATAGCAGTACTTGCATCTTTAAGCTCTGCAGTTAAAGCCCCATCAGCAACTGCTGCAAAAATTAATGCTTTATCAAGCTGATCTGGCTGTGAAGCGGCAAGTGCAACAATTTGTTGGTTAATTGAAACACCAGCGGCGTCTTTGATAAACTCAGCGTCGCCACCGGTAAGATCACTATGCGTAATCACCCGTGAGCCATCGTCAACTGGCAACAAATAAACTGAAGCACCATGCTGATTTTTTGCAACAGCAAGAGCATCCAACCCCGCCATTGGATCAAAAATTGCAGGATCACCAATCGGCACCACCACTAATTTTTTATCACTGCCTGCAAGTGCCAAGTGCGCGGTACCCGCATCTTTTAACGGATTAGTTGCAACATCAAAAGCAGAGCCATTAAACAAAAATCCACCAGCCTCTGAAACCATTGGTGTTGTTTGCACAATCTTTTGGCCCTCTGTCGAGGTACCAAGCGATGCACGCACCAGCGTACTCTCGTCGCTTGCAAAACCTAAAAAGAAGCGATCAGTTCCGCCAAAAACAGTTGGTCCAACATCAACGGCAGCTATTGCCATTGGCGTTGAGGCAGCACGCTCTGTTGGCGCTTGCTCAAAATACGTTGACTCATAATCAAAATCTTGCGGCGTAACCATTTCAGTCGCACGCTCTTGTGCTACAGCAGTTTGCTGCATGAGCACTGGTTTAAGAACTAAGCGCGTTCCATCGCTGGTTTGCTCACCCAAACTTGCCAATGCTTGTTGTAAAAACTCTTGCAGCACCACACGAATTTCTTCACGCAACTGATCACGATTAATGGTAATTGTTTGTGCACTTTCAACAGTTGGTTTGGCAACAACAACCGATTGTGCAGGTTTAGGTTTTGGTCGTTGTTGTTTAGGTTTTGGTTTACTTATTTGTTGCTGATCAGTAGGTCTGCTGACATCAAAGAAATCGTAAAAAATAGCTTCAGGAATAGCAACTTGATTATCGATAATTGAAAACTCAAATGCTTGGTCGCCAACGCTTGCCTGACCGCCAACAACATTGCCTTCATAATCAACCGACAAATCATTAACTACAACTTCTGGCATAGCAACTTCATAGTCAACCGCAGAAGCAACACCAGTTACCGCCGGCTTTTCATGAGAGCTTGCTAAATCGCTCACCACAACATGCGATGCTTCTTCAAATTCATTGGCCCCAACGGTAAACGACGGCAGCGGCTTATAAACAACAGGCTTTGCTGGTTTAACGCTTGGCTTTGCACCTGGTTTTACCACCGGCTTGGCAACAGGCTTTGGGGCTTGCGTTGCTGACGGTTTATGACTTGGTGGTTTTGGCGGTGCTACTGGCTCAGGTTTTGGCAATTGCAAACTGGTTACTACCGAACTAGGCAACTCTTGTTCTTGCTCTGCTGGCACAACAACTGTTGGTGCACTAATTTTGTTAACCGCCGGTTTTGGTTTGGCAACCGGTACAGGCACCGGTGTGGGCAACTGCACACTGTCAAAAACCGCTCCAGGCATTTCTTGTTCTTGCTCTGCCGATGCTTGAACCACTACAGCGGGCTTACTTATTTTGTTGTTCGCAATTGGTTTTGGTTTAGGTACCGGCACGGGAAGTTGAACACTGTCAAACACCGCACTAGGCATTTCTTGCTCTTGCTCAACATATGAATCTAGCACAACAACTTCTGGCATGGCAGGCTTTGGGCGTGGCGTTGGTGCTGGCAACTGAACGCTATCAAAAACGGCACCAGGAACTTCTTGCTCTTGCTCACTAAAAACCTGGTCAACAAGCTGCAAAGCCGCAGGCTTAGGTTTAGCTACCGCTACTGGCAACTGAATATCACTAAACACTGCGCTGGGAACTTCTTGTTCTTGCTCAGCCACGATATCTGCCACAACAACTTCGGGCATGGTTGCTTTTGGACGCGGCGCCAAAACCGGCAGCTGAACGTTGCCAAAAACGGCGCTGGGCACTTCCTGCTCTTGCTCCACAAATGCATTGTGTAAAATTACTTCAGGAAGTGTAATTTTTTTAGTATGAGCTTGAGCGGAAAAGCATAGAACCAACACGAGTGACCATGGCAAAAGACTCAGCAATAGCTTACGATTCTTCATTTTCCTCATCCTTTCTCCAAGCTTTTATTCAGATCATGAACCAAAGTTTAACCAGGGTGATTCTCAATTGTGAAGAAGATGCTAAAAGCCCACGCCCAACATACCTCCAACAGTATTGTTGTCGATAATTCCTTGACCGCCAACACCAAATTTATAAAAAATTCCGATGTAAGGCGTTAGCCATGTTTGATCAAATTCTTTTGAAAAATCGTACGTACCTTGCAACATCAGATTATGCATGGTCCAGTCTTTTAAGCTATTAGCAGTATTGATAATATCGTTAGAAAACGCTGGGTCTTTGGTAAATAATTTATCATCATCATGATGAACATACTGCCAGGCAAGCTTTACAGAAAAGCCTCGCCAAATTTTAAATGCTTCGGCATACGCTTCAAAGATCCAGGTTGAACCAAAATTTTTGGTGGCATTGCCAACATTGAGCAACAAGGGCTCTGTTTGCGTTATGGCTGTTTTTAAACGTCGTTCGTGCGTGTGATCAAAAAAGTACATAACTTCTGCATACACACCAGCACGCAAGTGCCCAGCAAACTCAAAATCAAAACCGGCAGCAAGTGGCAAGCCCACCTGCCCGCCATTACCAAGCGGCATGCTCAACATCTTGTTAATATCAACAGACTCACCGGTTGGCATGCTCACTCCAAACCGCAGGTATGGTGTGATAACTTTTAATTTGCCATACGAAGGCATTATTTTTTTTGACCATTCCAACAACAACACAACATCGCCAAGGCCCGACTCGTGCCAATTATCAAGGCTCAAACCGCCCAGTTGCTGCGCTTGGTTTGCAAGATCACGAATAAACGCTTGCATAGCAAGCTCTGACATAAAATTAGATTGCGTAAGATCTTGAAACATAAAATCGCTTACTCGCATATCTTTGATTGGCAGATAAAGATTGATAGTAAAATAGCCAGGAAGACCGGAAATATTAAACGTATAACCACCCGTTAAATTAATATTGGTTTCTTTAAACGTTGCAAACATGCGTACATTGCCACGCGTACCGTCGTCGGTAAACGGACCACCAGCGGTCATAAAACCCATCAAAATTGCAGAAGCTCCTGCAGAAGCAACACTGCCCTGCGGGTTTTCAAGCATAGGAATAATTGACTGGGTTGGGTTGTACACACCAAGCAATGTTTGCCGATTACCTTTAATATCACTACTCGAGCCTTTGCTGCCAGATTCAATACCAAGGCTGAAATCAAAACCACACACATGCGTATGGTACGGCTGCCACAGCGGATCGTAGGGCGACAAAAAATTGACTGGCGCAAATGCCTGAACAGCTGGAAAGCTGATAAGAAAAAACACTAACAGACTATACTTCTTCATGATCTCCCTTTCAAGTCACAAACGTTACGCAAACCAGTCTAACCCAAAGATTGTGGAGAAGTGAAGAAGAAATAAAAGAGCCCAGCACTTGCTGGGCTCGCGTTTAAAATAGCAGAGAAAATTGGCCGCCAACCGAATGGTTGTCGATAATATTTTTTCCATCAACCGGTAGTTTATAGAAAAAACTTAATTGAGAATTGACTGCACAATCTTTGCAATCATGAAAGAAATCATAATTAGCCGTAAAAATAAGATTATGCACGTTCCATTCTTTCAAATTGTTAGCAGTGTTAACTACTGAAAAATCAAAGACATTGTTATGCGGAATTAAACGATCATCATCATGCTTTACAAATTGGTAAGCACCTTTGACCGACAAACCTTCCCAAATGCGCAAGCCTTGAATAAACAAATGAAACTGCCAAGTAAACCCATATTCTTTAGTTGCTAAACCCTTGTTGAGCAGCAAAAAGTCAGTCTGATTTTTATCAGTTTTCATGCGATATTCTTTTTTTGTATCAAACAACAGTAAAAAATCGACATCAATACCAACACGCACGTTGTGCACAAAACCAAGTTCCATAGCAATACCCAGCGGAATACCCCAGGCGCCGTCATTGCCAAGCGGCATGCTAAATGCTTGGTCTTGGTCACGCTCACGCGCGGTAGGAAAGCTCAAGCCAAGTTTGGCATACAACATAACCAATTTTAGATATTCTTTATCTTGTTTGTAGCGATTGCTCCATTCAAGCAAAATATCCAAATCGCCAATCCCACTTTTGTCCCAGGTGGCAAGATTCAAGCCACCAAACTCTTTAACATTTTTAACTAAATCATCAGTCAAATAAGTTTTGATATTAGCGCCTTGTGGCGTTAGTGGACCAACTTGTGTCAAATCAGTAATAAGCGTTTTTTTTGCTCTAATTTCACGCCACACAATGGGAAGGTGCGCGCTAATTGCCAACATTCCATCTTCAGCTTTGAGCGGTAGCACATAACTTGCAAACAACGTAAAATCAAGCCCACTAAATTTACCACGCAATTGTTGGTGCCCTTGCAAATCAACATCGTCAAAGGTATCGTACAAACCCTTCAACGGCGCCCCCATGGCCATTTCAACCGAAGAGGTGGGGTTGCGGGTCATACTAATTGCCGACTCTGTATCGTTGTGAATTGCTAAAACATTGCGGCGATCATCGTCGTTGTTCAAACCAGTGCAACGTGCGCCATATTCGGCATTAAAAACACCAAAACTGGCAGTTCTATTTTTTATGTAGGGAAAGCGCAGTGCATAATCGTACGACCGGAAAAAGTTTACCGGCGCAAAGGCCTGTACTTTATGCACGCTTAACACCGCGATGAAAAGCCCGAGAGCATATATTCTTCTTTTCATGTGCAATAATCCTCTTTTTGATTATCAATTATTCGTTAACACGCACACCAAATTGACCAGGTACCACAAAACCGCCCGTTGCTGTGTCACGCACCGGTTTGCCAATGTAGGTATTGGTTTTTGTATCAATACCAAGCGCACTGGTCAGCGACGCACTTGCTTGGTCGCGCGTGCCAAAGCGTAGTAAATCAGATTGGTTTACATCGCGCTGTTGTTGATTAAAGAAAAAGGCGCCCTCAGTTGTAAAGCTTTCTCTAAAAGCACGCAGGTCAACCGCCGTATTTTTTATTAACGTCACATCAGTGCCATCAACATTAAACAAGTGAAGCACGCCGCTGTCATCATCACGATCAACAGCCAAGACATACAAGTTGCCTTTTGTTGAAGGAGCTCCTTTTGTTTCAGAAATATACGCAAGACCAATTGGCAGGGTTGTAACTTCAGGAATTTGCGTAATAGTCATACCGTCATCGGTCTTGAAAAGCCCTTGCGTTGTTGCAAAAATACGCAAGTCAGGCGTTACCACCAAATCGGTACCAAATGGTTGCGCAATAGCATTGGCACCCATTAAATCTTGATCCAAAAGCGCATTTAACACTTCAAGACTGAGCACATCAACATGATCATCACCATCACACGCAACTTTAACTACATTTTCAAAATCACCAAGCTCTTTAAATGAAAAGCCCATGCCAGGAAATGCGCCAGCTGCAAGCTCTTTAAGCCCGGCATCACTATCAAAGCCATTGCCACCACCATCTTGCAAACGAGCAACACCGTGATAACCACCAACGTACAAATAGCCCGCTTCTTTGTCAGTACTGCGCAATAAATCAGCAGTAACAATTGGTGCTATGTCTTTAAGCGCTTGATCATTAAAAACAAAAACATTGGTACCTTCAACAAATTTATCGGTCGGCGTAAACGCGCCCCCATCAGTTTTTCCCGTTTCAATCAGCGCCACTTTGTCAACACCAACCGCAACCATCATAGAAAACTCACCATCAAGAAAGCCTGGCGTATGCTCGTCAAAGTTAACAACACTGTACACACCATCTGGAAAGTTTTTTTGCAAAATGTCGGTCAACTCGCGACTTGTGCCATCGGTCACTTGCGCACTGGTACCCCAGGCAGTTCCTTTGATTGTTGTCAGCGGTTTTGTCGGATCGCCATCGGAAGACGTTAAATATTGAAAGTTACCGTTTGTGCTGTTGATATCAAAACCAAAAGCCGCATCCGTGGTTCCTGCAACGCGCTGCCACTCAGTCCATTTTCTGATATTACCATCCCTATCAAACAACGCGGTACTTTGGAAAATACCATTTTCTTTTTGGTTTGGACGGTCACCGCCGCCAACCGCAACAAAAACGCTGTCACCAACAACGATCATCTCGTTGATCGCAACGTCAGTATCAGCACCGCCAATTTTTGTTAGGTCTTGGCCAACCGTTGCCGCATCATCACCTTGATTTGTTTGTAACGCTTCTACCGTTGTTTCGGCCATATCTAGCCCTGCGCGCGTGTAGGCATTGGCACCGTTTACTCGTGCCAACTGACCAGCGTAATCATGAGTAGCTGGCAACACCGGAAGCGCGTGCACTAACGTTTTAAGATTGTCAGTATCACCATCTAACGCAACACCGCCATTAATAATTACATAATCTTTACCAGTGCTGGTGTGCATGGTGCGTACGCGCGGAACGCTCACCGCATAATCGTCAGCTTGAGCATCTGAACGATGAAAGCCAACAATTTGTTGGTCATCAGTAAACATGCCGGAGCGTGGATTTGGTACCAATGGTTTTACAAAAGCTTTATTATTGTCGTCAAAACCACCAACCAAAATACCAACGATACCGCCGTCTTTATCAGTAGCATTGCGTTTAGATTTATCAACCGCAACATACAAACGTTGCAATTGTTGGTCCCAATGAAGATCATACTTTGTTGGTTCGGTTGCGTTAGCCATTTTATTTGCAGCATTAGCATCAGCATAAAATGACAGGCCTGCAACTTTGTTAATACCGTTGCCATCAACCATATCACTTTCCGGAGCTAGCACAATTGCTTGCGCTTTAATTACCGTGTCTTTTTGCGGATCAACTTGCGTCAGCACACTATCTTTAACCTGAAACAACGCAATACCAGGGTCCTTCCCTGCAGTTTTTGCTTTTACCGCAGCAAAGAAATAACGGTCTGAAAGGCCCAACGCATCGGTACCTTCAACTGCCAAGGGCGTTTTATCAATATTTTCTAAGTTGGTATCTTTGATTGGCACAACGGTTGGGGTAGCATTACTTACCACGCGCAAACCATCGCGCGGGCTTACCATCACATAAACATTTGGATTAGCATCATCATCATTAACCACGGCCAACATTTGATTATTTGAAGGGCCCACCAACTTCATTTGTGCAATTACTTGATCTTTAAAAGGGCTGTCTACCGTTTTACCGGTAGCATCATAAACAAGGCCGGCCAACGGCGTAACAACAATTTTTGAAGTTCCATCGGTATTTTTTACCACACTGGTGCTAATTATGGCACTATCTTCTTTGCCTGCCTGGTCAGTTCCCAAAAAGAACGTCCCAAAACCATCGCCAGATGTTTTGGCAAAAGTAATGGGCTTACTCATGTCATCGTCTTGAACACCCGAAACCGAGCGCGTTGGCGTTGCAGAAAAAAATTTGGCAATTGATGAACGCTCAATATTACTATCATGAACCGAAGAAAATACCGAAACACTACCTAACGAAAAGGTAATAAAAACACTCAGTAAACGTTTAGTTTTCACAAAAAGTCTCCTCTCCCAAGAAGTTACTCTAATTCCTTAAAACTCACTTCAGAAGCTTATCTTTGAGATCAAAAAAAAGCAATGAATAGCTCGTGTGTTTACTTGCCAAGAAAATAAAGTTTCAAACCAAACAAACGCTTGGTGGCCATCATGAACAAAAACAGTAATCCAGCCAAAGAAAGTGATAACAACCAAAAGCCAACGCGCGAAGCAAAAAAGGTAATACCTACAGCGCCAGCCAGTGTTAAAGCACCATGAAAGCCAATCAGAAACAAGCCAGTTGCACACCCAACTTGTCCACACAATGAGATTAAAAATGTACCGTAAGAAGCTGCATAAAACTTAATATTATGCTTGGTAACCAACAAATAAATACAGCCAACGGTCATAACCAAACCAGCAACCGAAGCCGCTGCTGCAATGCCGTGAACACCAAAAAAGTACATACCAATCAAATCGCCCACCACGTTAACACCAGCACCAAGGCCGGTAACTACCATGGTTGAGCGCGTATCTTTGAGCGAATACAGCATACTCATGAGTATTTTATTAATACAAAAAAACAAAAGCCCGCCAAGATAAATAACTAAAATTTGAGCCGCAATCTCAAGCTGTGCAGGATCGGCACTTTTACGGAGCAAAAAGAGCGTGTCAAACAAGTTGTATGAAACAAATGCAAAAAAGAGTGTTACCGGGACAATAACCCACGAAACAAACTTAAGAACTTCAAGTAAATAAAAACTCATGCGTTTGGGCGCAAAAAGGACGACACGTGAAAAATGGGGCAATAAGATATTTGAAAGAGCAACCGCAAAAACACCCAACGGGATATTCATGAATCGACTGCCATAGTACAAGAGCGAAACAGAACCGGTTGGTAAAAACGAAGCGATGCTGCCACCAACAAACAAGTTAATTTCTACAATGCTCACACCCATCAAGTACGGAATAAATTTGAGAATAATTTGTTTAAAATGATACCAAGAATCAGCCGTTATTGTGCCAAACTTAAAGTTATGCATGAAGTAGGCAACAGCTGTCATGGCCAGTTGCAAAACACCGGCAATAATAACACCCGCACACAAATACAATGGGCTGAGTTGGTATAACAAGCACAAGCCAAGTGTAATAACATAAAACACATTCCAGAGCGCAGGACCAAAAGCCGGCACCGCAAAATGATTAACCGCATTAAGCGCGCCACCAAATAAGGCACTGGCCGAAACTAAAAAAATGAAGGGAAACATAATGCGCAAAAACTTAACGGCATAAGCAACTTGAAACGAAGAAAAGCCCGGCGCAATTACCGCCATCACCGCATCAGTCTTAAAAAAGATAAACAGATAAAAAACTAGTAAAATACCCTGTAAAAAAAGAAAGCATAAACTCATGAGACCATCGGCATGCTCACGCTTCTCTTTTACCACACGCACAAAGATTGGCACAAACGAAGCATTCAGAGCACCTTCAGCAAACATATGCCTAAAAAAATTGGGAATTCTAAACGCGGTGATAAACGCATCTGAAATACCGCCAATGCCCAGAAAACTCACTTGTAAAAACTCGCGAAAAATTGCCAAGAAGCGACTAATTAATGTCGCAACGCCAACTTGTACCGTTTTATTCACAATCGCACGCTTATTGAGATGAAGATTCACTGTCTACCTTTTTTATTGTTGAGTTAAAACACCATCGTGCATAAACAAAACGGTTTCCATTTTTTCATAGACCGCCTGGTCATGCGAGCACAAAACCAAACCCATGCCCCAGCTACGCACAGCATCAAGCAACAATTCAACCAAACGTTGAGCACTTTGAGCATCCAAATTACCCGTTGGTTCGTCGGCCAGTAAAAATGCTGGCTTATTAAACAGTGCACGTGCTACAGCCACACGCTGTTGCTGCCCACCAGAAAGTTGCTCAGGATAGCTCGTTATTTTGTCGATCAAATCAACCGCTTCAAGTAACTCATGCGCACGACTTTGGCACTCTTGCTGACTGCTACCCTTGATCATACCCATCAGCATAATATTTTCTAAAACGGTCAGCTCTTTGATTAAATAATGAAATTGAAAAACAAAGCCAAGATGCTGATTATGAAATTGATCTTTGTCAGCAAGCTTAAAAATATCTTGACCTTCAAAAAATATATTCCCTTGATCAGGAATATCTAAGCCCCCCAAGATATGCAGTAAGGTAGATTTGCCACTACCCGAAGCGCCAACCAACGCATAGGTCTTGCCTTGCTCAAATTGATACGAAACGCCACGCAAAACGTGCAAAACCTTATCACCCTGCCAAAAATCTTTTTTGATATCCTGCATTCTTAAGATGGCCATCCAACCAACCTTCACGTTAAAAAGGAGCTCAAGTGTCTCAAAGAGAGACACATAATTATTTTTTTCAAAAAACAAACTGAGTCGTAAACCACAGGCTTGTTTGTCATATTACCAAGACTCTTGTTTTGCTGAAAGAAAATCTTTTATTCTTGGTATGTGAACAGGCACAGGACATGCCTGTTTCTCCTACAAGAATGCCTCTACGCATTTTTGTAGCGCAGCTCGCTTAGACTATTCAGATTTTGGGGAGGAAGGACATGAAAGAACATATCAACGATTATTTATTGGACGAAATTCCGCTTATATTGCCGGTAATTCCGACCGTAGATGTAGTCGTTTTTCCACAGATGGTTGTGCCATTGCTCATTCTGGACGAAAAAATTATCGCAGGAATTGAAGAGGCAATGGAAGGTTCGCGCAAAATATTACTTTTGGCAGCACATCAACAACCTAACGATTATCAAAATCCAATCAGCATCAGTGATCTTTATAAAGTTGGAACCGTTGGCAATATTATGCGCGTTATGCAATTGCCAGAAGGGGGCATTAAAATTTTGACGCAAGGGCTGGTTAAAGCTCATGTTGAAGAAATTTTGTCAACCAACGAAACCCTTGAAGCCCGCATACAAACAATAAACCCTCATGAAGCAGAGTTTGATGTGGAGCTGTCAGACCAACAAATCAGACAACTGCTTGTTTTGGTTGAAAAAATTGCATCATCCGGACGCGTATTTGGTCCAGACTTTCAAGTTATTCTTTCACAAATACAAGATCCAATGCGCATCGCTGACTTTATTCTTTCACATCTCAACTTGACCGTACAAGAAGCTCAAGCGTTACTTGAGAAAAAAACACTCAATCAACTGCTGAGCGGCATTCACGACTATCTTACCAAAGAATACGAGCTGAATGGCGTGAAAGAAAAAATTTATCATCAAACGCAAGAATCTATAAATCGGTCACAAAAAGAATATTACTTGCGTGAACAAATGAAAGCCATTCAAAAAGAACTTGGCGAAGAAAGCGAAACGGATCTTTCAGATTTGCAACGAAAAATTCACGAGCTACCACTGACCGAAGAAGCTCGTATTGAATGCATTAAGCAATTTAACCGCTTAACAAAAACTGCTCCAGAGTCCATGGAGGCAACGGTTATTAGAACACATCTTGAATGGGTATTGTCTATGCCATGGGGCACCTACACCACCGATAATTTAGATATTAATCACGCCCAAGACGTTTTAGATCAATATCACTACGGCCTTGATGAAATTAAAGATCGTATTTTAGACTTTCTTTCCATCAAATCGCTTAAAAAAGATTGTAACGTTCCTATCATTTGTTTTGCAGGACCTCCAGGCGTTGGTAAAACATCGCTGGGCAAAGCAATTGCAAATTGCTTAGGCCGCACGTACTACCGCATTTCACTTGGTGGCGTTTACGACGAATCAGAAATTCGTGGACACCGCAGAACCTATGTTGGGGCACTGCCTGGTCGCTTTGTTCAAGCAATAAAAAAAGCAGAAAGTATGAATCCGCTCATTATTATCGACGAAATTGACAAAATTGGGATGTCCAATCGTGGCGATCCATCAGCTGCTTTGCTTGAAGTATTGGACCCAGAACAAAACAAAACATTTTATGACAACTACCTTGGCGTACATTTTGATCTGTCACAATGCATGTTTGTTACCACTGCCAATGATTTAAGCGCCATCCCAGGCCCACTGCGCGACCGCATGGAAATTATTCAGCTTTCAGGCTACACCAACGATGAAAAATGCGAGATTGCAGAAAAACATCTTGTTCAAAAAGCAATCAAAAACTCAGGCCTTGAAGAAAAGGGCTTTGTATTAAGCACGGAAATGATTGATTACGTAATTCGACATTACACACAAGAATCTGGCGTACGGGATTTAGACCGTTACATTCAAAAACTCTGCTCAAAATATGCACGCCACTTGGTTGAAAAAAATAAGAAATTAGTATTTACCAAAGAAAACATTGCCAAATATCTTGGACCTGAAAAGATTCAACCGGAACAATTAATTCGATCGCACAAAATTGGTGTTACCAACGGCCTTGCATGGACACCATTTGGCGGCGAAATTTTGCAAGTTGAAGCAGCTTTAATGCCCGGCAGCGGCAAGCTCTTGCTCACCGGACAACTGGGTGATGTTATGAAAGAATCGGCTCAAGCAGCTTTGACATACGCAAAATCACACGCACAAGATTTTGGCATTGAAGACAAAATGTTTACCGGCTATGACTTGCACATCCACTTGCCAGCTGGCGCTATTCCAAAAGACGGCCCTTCAGCAGGTATATCATTGTTATCTTCCGTGCTTTCTGTTTTAACAGGACGCGAGATTAACGGCGATTTTGCTATGACTGGTGAGCTAAACTTGCAAGGTAAGGTACTGCCAATTGGTGGACTTAAAGAAAAAATCTTGGCGGCAAAACAACATGGGCTGTGCAACGTAATTTTACCAAAGCTTAATCAAAAAGATTTGGTAACGTTAAAAAAGATAGCAGAAGGTATGAATATATTCCTGGTCGATGACGTAAAAGAAGTTCTAAGTCACGTCCTCATGCCAAAACTGATCTAGTCTAAAAAGGGGCGGTACTTGTTGGTACCGCCCCTTTTTTAATGCTTAGTTACTGTTCACTGGCAAGCCTATGCCCACGTAAAAGTTCTTTCATATCAGCAATATTAAAATCAAGAACTTCCATGTAATACATCAACGCACGATATTTTTTAACGGGCATAGCCGCGCGCGACCCACCCTTAATTTCCCAAATATAATCTCGAAGCTTTACCCGCTCAAAAAGCAAGCTTTGCAACAAACCAGAGACATACTCAACATCCAATTTTTTTGGACTCATATAATCAAAACGAGCCACAAAATCACGCTTAACCGCAGAACAATGATCAATCAATCTGATGAGCTCACCAAAATCAAAAGTACTAACTTTGCCGCCAACCAATGGATCAACCCCTTCGGTAAGTTCACGAATACGCATTTTTTCAAGATGATATGGCAGGGGCGTGCGAACAGATTCGCCATCTTCCTTGAGTAGGCGATAGCCCGCCCTGACGGCAATTACTGCCGCAAAGCCGGTAAAAACAAGGTATAAGATATATTTTTTAGTTAAATACTTCATGCTTCATATCCTACAAAGGCCCTTTTTGACGAGGTTTATGGTAAATTCTAGGTATGCCCCTCGCATAGACATACCCCTTCAATTTCTAATTGTAAATCATTTCAACAAGAAAAGCAACAATTCAATTTGTAAAAAACGTTGGTTTTAAGGCACTTTTTAAGCATTTCAAACTAATTTTACAGCCAGCCTTTTTAAAAGGTTGACCCAGAGCTGTTATTGACAGAGCACCCTAACCTTGAGTACATTGTAGGCACTATGAACATTTTTAGCTTAATTTTAGGTATTTTTTTTACCCTCATTAGTGCGGCAACCTTGTCGTACATATCAATCGCCACCATGGTTGGCCCGTGGATGGCGCCTACCCTGGTTTTGGTGGGTAGAATACTCTTTAAACTGCGTCCCGGCTCTCTAAGTCCAGACAAGGTTAAACAAGAACTGATTTTTACTCAAGCCGTAGGTGCAGTTGGTGGTACCATTGCCACAGGGATTGGCTTTACCCTGCCTATGCTTTATTTTTTGGATGAGCACATTTTAAACGCGTGGCTTGCAAGCCCACTGCAGTTTTGCCTGTTCATTGCCCTGTGCTGCTTGGCAGCCGGCAGCTTTGGCATTATGTTAGGCCGTTTTTTTATAAAGCCCATGATCACCCAAGAAAAACTTTCATTTCCTGTCAGCCAGCTTACCTGCAGCGTGGTAGATTCAGACAGCAACGCAAGCCAAGCAAAAAGCCTTGGTTGGGGCGTTGCCGGCACCACCCTGCTTTGTATAGCCCGAGATGGTATCTTTGCGCTCAAGGGATTTATACCCAAAACTATAGAATTCTTTCCGTCAGTTTTTGGCAATGTCTTTGCCTTGTCAGTTTGGCCAACCTTGTGGTCAATTGGTTTTACGGCCGGCCTTGGCGTAGCTGTGCCGCTTTTGGTAGGCATTATTTCACGCTACTACGTTTTGCATCCACTCAACAACCATGCCAACTATTTTTCAGTAAATCTATTTACGCCCTTTGAGTTTATAACCTTTACTACCGCTTTCTGTTCCGGCCTGGTCTTGACTGACTTTTTTGCCGGCCTGGCCAAAAACCCCGCAATCATTGTAAACCGCTTTAAGCTTTACGCTTCAAATATTGCTCACGTTGCAAGCCTGGCATTTACCAGCCTTAAAAAAGCTCTTGGCTTAGTAAGCCGCCAACCAAACATAGCCAATGACCCGGTTTTTAAAAAAATCAATTTGTTCCAGCTCGAAACGGTAGCAGCTCTGACCGGCTCGGTAGCACTCTTATGGTACCTAGACTTTAGTGTGCTCTCACAAGCAGTTTTTTTACTTTCAACAGTTATTGCAACGTACGAGATTTGTTTTATTGGCGGGGAGATTGGGCTGATTCAATTTGGTCGTTTTGCAACATTTGTTTTAATTCCCATGCTCCTGCTGTTCAAACCAAACCCAATCCAAATTACGGTCATTTGTATGTTCTTTTCAATTTGCGCGGCAACGGCTTCAGATTATCTGTTTGACTATAAATCGGGACAACTTGCTGGCAGCAACCAGCGCCGGCTCCATGGCGCACAATGGTTAGGCCTACTGGTCACGGCACTTTCAGTTGGCGCCATTTTATATCTATTGTTTACCAAGCTGGGCATTGGCTCACAAGATCTCTTTGCTCACCGCGGCAGAACCAAAGCACTACTCATTCAAACACTCAACTTTAATCCGTATGTTGTAGGCATGGGCTTTTTGTACGGGCTTTTCTTGAGACAAATCCGCGTCAACCCAACCATGACGTTGGGCGGCATAATTATGCCAAACCATATTTCTTTCGGGCTTATTCTTGGCGGCCTGTGTACCAAATTTGTTAAAAATAAACAACGCTATATGCCATTTTGCGCTGGCGTTTTTGCATGCGAATCATTGTGGATTCTTATTTCTTTGATTCTTAAAATGTTCTAAGAACCGTTATGTATTCAAACAAAATTGGAGTAGCAAACGATCTGCAAAAAGAGATCGCTGGCTACCCGCCCCTTAACGACTTTCAGCGCAACCAGCTCAAAGAATATTTCAGAATCAGCCTTACCTACACCAGCAACGCTCTTGAAGGCAATTCATTGACCGAAACAGAAACAAAAATTATTTTGGAAGATGGTATTACCATTGGCGGTAAAACACTGCGCGAGCATTATGAAGCGGTAGGACACGCACAAGCATACGACCACTTGCTAACGTTGGTAAACCAGCACGGTTTTAGCGAAGAAAACATTACCACCTTGCATAAGCTTTTTTTTGAAAAAATCGACAGCTCACAAGCCGGCGTCTACCGCTTTGTTCCTGTTTTGGTTACCGGCTCAGATTTTGAATTTCCCGCACCCCAAAAAATTGCCTCGCTTGTGCACAATTTGGTAAATCAGCAAGAAACATTGAAACTCAAACATCCAATTGAATATGCTGCAATAGTGCACAACCAGTTGGTTACCATCCATCCTTTTGTTGATGGCAACGGACGCACCGCTCGCCTGCTTGCCAATCTTTTGTTGGTACAAGCCGGCTACCCAATAACCATTATTCCTCCAGTTGTTCGGGCTGATTATTTAACGAGCGTTAAAGCCGGCAACAGAGACAACCAAGAGCCTATGATTAATTTTCTTTCCTGCATGGTTTGGGAAAGCGCCAAAGATTATCTCAGAATGCTGCGAACGCTCAATCAAAAATAACCAATTTTGAAATTTCCTTGTATTCGGAAATTCCCTTTCTCTATAATTAAACAATGTAGAATGTCTTTTATGAATTTATTTTTTCCGGGTGGGACCGGGGGGAGAAGGGGATTTTATGAAGAAGATAAAAGTTATTGTCGCGTCTGCACTTTTGGTAGGCGCAACATGTGCGCATGTTTATTCTGCAGCAGGCTCAGCTCTTGTGCCACAACCAGACAGCGCAGGAAAAGGGGTTGTTATTTTTGTTCACGATCCATCAGTAGAAACAGGTGATGGCGAAGTAGACTCTCTAGCAGTTTTGCATCAACTACGCATACAAGAACGTCAAAATCCTAATTTAGTTGTTCATGAAGTAGCACAAGGAAAACATGACACTTCTTTGGCAAGTGTTCAAGGATTGTGTGAAGAATACGCAAAAAATGGCGCAAAAAACATTAAAATTGTTCATCATGAAGATCATGATGATACTGACTTTAACCACCAATACAGACAAGTAACACCAAGCGCTCGCAGTCGCGCTATCGATATGGGAAAAATACAATCAGCAGGAACCCAAGCATTAGCAGACAACCCAAATGCCAAATCTGATATGGTCCAAGGACTCAATAGCATTGCCACAATTGTAAAAAACCAACATGCTACCATGGAAGCACTACCAAAAGATCAACGCCCAGGTTGGGGAAAACGTTTTGGCGCGTGCTTTTGTGCCGCCGCCGGAGATGACCAAGTTCAGACGGCAGTAGTAGATGCTGCCAAGATAGCTATTCAAATTGCCATGGCCGTTGCTTAAAGGAGATTTTTATGAAAAAGCTTTTACTTTTTAGTCTTATTGCTTTTTCAGCTGCAAGCAGCCTGTGCGCTAAAAATGCAATAGTACTCACGCACGGCGCTTTTGCCGCCTCAAATACCTGGATGCTGCCCGGTTCAACGTTTTATAGCAATGTTGAACAGGCAACAAACGGTAATGCAGATATCTATCCCTACTACTGGGAACAACCATTTGGTGGATTGTTTGATATAGAAAAAATCAATGCGGCAAAAGAACTTGCAACATTGGTTATCATGCTCAAAGCAAGTGGCTATGATAAAATTTCTATCATTGCCCACAGCTACGGCGGACACGTTGCTGCAATTGCAAGCCAACTATTGAACGAATCAAAAACGTCTATTGAAACAACAGAATGCAAGCGAGAAATCGACTCTCGAGATATAACAGACGCATTCAACAAATTTAACAACAACATAAAAAACTTTAGGCAAGCATTTTATATTGCACACCAACAAATAGAACAAACAGCAAGCTTATTAAAAAGCTTGCACCTGTTACCAACAGCCACACGCGAACCAGAGCTTGAAACAGAGCCAGTTGAACAACCAGCACCAGAAATTACTCAAGAGCTCGCTACGCCAACAATCCAAGCAATCACACAAACAGAAACACTCGAGCAAGAAGTGCCAGGCATAGAAGAAGTAGCAATCGCACAAGAGTTACAAATTCTTGAAGCAGCAGTAGCACCCGTTGAACCAGAAGCACCAACAACACAAGAAACTATAAGCACCGTTAACGAAGAGATACAAAGTATCGAGCAAGAACTTGCAGAAGCACTCCCTGCCCAACAAGCATCAATTGAAGAAGAAATTTCTCTGGTCCAAACTCAAATAGCGCAAGAAGTAGTTCAAGAAACAGCACCAACAGAAACTCAAGTAATTGAAGAAGTTCAAATCCCAGAAACAAACGAGATAGCAAACCAAGATGCAGCAACAACTGAAATTATTAACATCATCACAGAAATACAAACTACCTCAGATATTCACGACAACCAACCAGCCACTCATGATTATTATATCGATATTGTTTACACACTGGTAACACCAACTGAAGAAATAGAGTTTCCTATGGACATGGACACCGTACATTACGTTATTAATGGCTGGTCAGCTGGCGACCCCCTGCAAGAACTGCTCGGCGGGCAAAAAATAGACATAAACCCAAACCGCGCCGTTAACCTTGAATTTTTAATTCCAGAAAATGAGCAAGACAACGACTGGTGGCTTACCTTGCTTATGGACTTTATGAACTGGCTCTTGGGATACCAAACTACAAGCCCAAACCATATGGAAATGCGCAGCAGCATTATTGGCCGCTGGCTACCGCAAATCCCTTTTGAATTACAAGCACTAGGGATTAATGGCTTTGAGAACTTTACGTTCGAAAAAGATGGCATTCTAACCTTTGATCAAGACCCAGAAAAACCACCTTTTTACGCAATAAACTAATAAACCAGCACTTTTATCAAAAAAGCCCAAATTTGAGGGGGAGGCTAAAAAACCTCCCCTTTTTTATTGTTTAGCAAGTTTTTGACAAAAGAAAGCTCTGTACTGAAAATACTTTTCAATCTAATGTCCATTAGTCCGGAAAGCCTTACAACCAAACCTCATAAAAAACCTGTTTTTAAAGCATAAAGCGGCTCTTTTGGACAAAAAAACCGCATATATACCCCGTTTGACTATTTGAAAGCTTTTGGTAGAATTATAAGACATCCAAGTTACAAAGATTAGGACATTTGTATCTAATAGCAATTAAATTTAGGGACTTTAGTATTACAATTGTAGGGGGAACTATCATGTTATCTACAAGACTACGCGTTAAAGAACTACTTAGAGAACGTCGTTGGACGACCAAAGTTCTTGCTGAAAAAACAGGAATGTCAGAAAGTTATCTGACCCACATTAAAAATGGAACACGTCGTTGGAACGAAGACGCGCTTAAAAAGCTGGCTGCAGCATTTGAGTTGCTTCCAACGGATCTTTTTGATTATAAAAAAGATCGTACCAATGAAGTAAATGCCGATGTACAACTGCCAAGCAGCGCAGAAAAAATCGATCTGAATATTCAAATTGTTCCTGTTGTTGGGCAAATACCTGCACAACCATCAGCGTACAACAATCAAATTACGCAACACGCTACCGGTTATAATGACCAATTTGTACCGGTTTTGGGCAATAACGATGATTCAATGTTTTGTCTTCATATCAAAGACAACAGCCTTGCACCACGTTTTTCAAAGGGCGATTTCTTAGTGATTTCACCAGGCCAATGGACCAATTCAGGCGACTTAGTAGCGGTTGAATATGGCGACGAAAACCCAGTTCGTGAAATTGCACAAGTTAATTACATGGAAGAATTTGTGGTTTTTGAATCAGTCAACCATAAAAAAGCTCCTATTGCCCTTGTTCGCGGTAAAGACTCCTTCCGTATTATCGGCAAGGTAATTTATCGCTATCAAGCGCTGTAAAATATCTTTTGGGCCTTGAAGAAAGGCCTTTCTTTTGTTAGAATATACTTTCTATTGAAATTCTTGGGTACCGTTAGCAATGCGCGTTATGCATTGCTATCTCCCCCATGTTGAACGTTTTATTGTTTAACCAACCACTTTTCGGGAGAACCTTTATTATGATGATTCGTTACGAAACACTCATGCTCGCGCCAACTGAGATTACCGATGACGAACTTTCAACCATTGAAAGTAACATTGAAAAAATCGTGACTAAGTCCGCTGGTCAATTGACCAACTTTGACAAATGGGGCAAGTTTCAGCTTGCTTATCCAATCAAGAGCCATAGCTATGGCGTTTATGTTTTGGCACGCTATGAAGCTCCAAAAGCTCATATTTTCCAAACCATTACTGACATCAAAAATCTCTTGCAAATCAAGTACAGCGAAACGGTCATCAGACACGTAAGCGTACGTCTCGATGCTGACGCGCCAACAGAATACCATCGTCCAGATTCACTCGATGCTGCAAAAACTGGCAACCTCGATTCTTTCCTCAAAGAAAACAAAATCGAAAACTTGCTGGACAGCGTAGAAGCAAACAGCGATGAATTCGGCGCCGACGACTTTAATGTCGATATGAGACCATCAAAGTAAGTAACCAGATTTAAGGAATTTCATTATGTCAAAAAGATTTAGTCTTCGTATTAGCTCACGTCTTGTTAAAAAAAAGTCACGTAAGCAATCATATTCCACCTCAAAACATTGCCGTTTCTGCTCAAAACCAGAGCAAGAACGTTTGCTCGATTTTAAGAACACCGGACTCTTGAGAGTATTTTTGACTGAACGTCACAAAATTCTCCCTTCACGTGTTTCTGGCAACTGTTTCTTCCATCAACGCAAGCTTTCAAGCTCAATTAAAACTGCTCGTAGCATGGCGTTGTTACCGTTCTGTGCAATTCACCACATTTAACAAATGAAAATGGATATCCATGAATACTCAGCAAACTCGTACCGATATTAGAAATATTGCTATCATAGCCCACGTGGATCATGGTAAAACTACCTTGGTCGACCAAATGCTTACTCAGTCTGGCACAGCTGTTGAACATGCTGAGCGCGTCATGGACTCCGGTGATATTGAGCGTGAGCGTGGGATTACCATTCTTGCTAAAAACACTTCTATCCAACTTCCAAACTGCAAAATCAACATTGTTGATACACCAGGTCACATGGATTTTGGTGGTGAAGTAGAACGAACATTACAAATGGTCGAGGGCTTTTTGCTGCTCGTTGATGCTGCAGAAGGTCCTCTTCCAGGTACTCGTTTTGTATTGCAAAAGGCGCTACAACTTAATTTAAAGCCCATTGTTGTTATTAACAAAATCGATCGTAAAGATGCCGACATCGAAAGAACAGAAGCACTTATTCACGATCTGTTTTTAGATTTGGTAACACATGAAGACCAATTGATATTCCCAATTATCTACGGATCATCCCGTAACGGCTTCATGTCAACCACGCCAAATGTAACAAGCGGCACCATGCAACCGTTGTTCGATGCAATCATCGAAAACATTCCGGCACCAGTAGCAAAAGCAGAAACACTACAATTACTCATTACCAACTTGGACCATTCAGATTATATGGGCAGAATTGGTATTGGCCGTATTTTCAGTGGCAACCTTGCACTTGGACAACAAATTGTTATCTGCAAAGGCGACAAAGTTAGCACGCCAATGAAAGTAACAAAAATTTATCTGTTCGAAGGCTTGGTACGTAAAGAAACAGAAAGCGCTCGCTTTGGCGATATTGTTGCGGTTACCGGTTTTGCAGAAGAAATTACCATCGGTTCAACACTGTGCGATGTAACCAACCCTGCACCATTGCCATATGTTGATATCGATGAACCTACGCTTTCTATTTACATTTCGGTTAACGACTCACCATTTGCGGGCAGAGAAGGCTCATTGCTTACTTCTCGCCAAATTTGGGATCGTTTAGAAAAAGAAATTAAAACCAACCTTGCGTTGCGTATTGAACAAACTTCAAGCGGCGATACCTTCAAGGTTTCTGGCCGTGGTCAGTTGCATCTTGGTATTTTGATTGAAGAAATGCGTCGCGAAGGTTTTGAACTGCAAGTTTCAGCACCAGAAGTTATTTATAAGACTATCGATGGTGCACGTCATGAACCGTTTGAGTTGTTGACGTTAGACATTGAAGAAGATCATCAAGGCGTACTCATGGAAAACCTTGGTAAACGTAAAGGACTCTTGGAAAACATGACCCATTACGGCACCAACAAAGTTAAACTTGAGTTCAAAATTCCTGCTAGAACCTTGATTGGTTTCCGTAGTGAATTTGTTACCGACACACGCGGTACCGGTCTTATGAGCCATCGTTTCCACAGCTACGGGCCTTATGCTGGCGATCTTGATCGTCGCTCAAAAGGCGCCATGGTTTCTATGGAAGCTGGTAAAATTACCGCCTACGCGCTCGACGGCTTACAACCACGCGGTATCTTGTTTGTTAAACCTACACAAGAATGCTATGAAGGCATGATTGTTGGTGAACACAGCCGCGATAACGATCTTGAAGTTAACCCAACCAAAGGTAAAAAGCTTACCAACATGCGTGCTTCAGGTACTGATGACGCGGTTAAGCTTGCTCCACCAAAGGTTGTAACGCTTGAAACAGCGTTGGACTGGATTAACGACGATGAGCTTATTGAAGTAACACCGCAATCAATTCGCTTGAGAAAGCGTTATTTGAAGGCTGGTGAGCGTAAGCGCAAGTAAGCCTATCCCATTATCTGATAATTAAGCTAAAGGCCCATAAATTTAATGTTTATGGGCCTTTTTCATGTTTTCCTGGTATTTATTTGCCAATTTGACAATATTTCTTAAATTTATTAAACTTTAAGAAATGGATAAGAATGGCCCCATTTTGGGCTTTTGAGAGATTATTTCATTGCGAGGTTATATTCCGGAGGTTATCATTATGAAGAATTTTAAAAAATATTTAGTTTTTGTACTTGCTGTCAGTTTAAGCTTTCAGCAAGGCATGTACGGAGCAGCCTCTTCGAGTGGAGCAAGCTCTTCACGTCAAGCTCCATCCAGCGCGGCAGCTTCTTCAAGCGAGGCGTGGCCAGCTTCTTCAAGCCAGCAAACGGAACCAATTGTTGAATTCCACGACAGTGGCCTGCCAACTCGCGTGGCTGACTATTTGGCAGAAACACGTTTTTTTCAATGGCTGGGAAATTATATTACTCGATTGGCCCAAGAAGCATTTGATGCTCGAAAAGAAAATACTAAAAAAGGGCTTCAACAGAACTGGAAAGACAAGAAAATTAAAAAAGCTTTTTCATCAATAGATCCAAAACTCGACACCCAAGACCCAAAAGAATTAGCCAAATACGCCCATGATTGTTTTGAACAAAACAAAAACTCCTTAGGACGTACCGCATTATTCTGGGCAGCAACTAGTATGGGAGCCGCGGCAGCGTCGCCAATGGAGCCGATAAAATATCTTTCTTTGACGATGATTATTTTTGCCACTGCCCATATTTTTTACTCTTTTTTCAAATACTACAAAGAAAAAACTACTACGACTAACAACATCAAGGCACAACTCATAACATTGGAAGATTCAGAATTATCTCAATTAATTACCAAAGTTATAGAAAATAAAAAATCACACCGCAACCTCAAGGATCTCAAGGATGCCATAATCAAATCAATAGTATCCGCATTTCCTGCTGACAAAATACCCGACTTTGGTGAACCCGGGAAATTCATAACCTTTGAAGGACGTAGCAATCTTGAAGAACCACTCGCCCCGTGGCAAAATTTTTTACTGTGCGCAATGCAACTTTTTGCACAAGTTGTACCAAATACCACCAGCTACCCATCGCAAGAGGAGTACGGAATGGAACTGCACGAACAACTTGTTGAACTTGCCAAAGATGACCGCTTAGAAAGATTTGATGTTTGCCACGAAAGACCTAACGACCTGAGACAATGTTGCACAATTCACGACAACACGCGTATTGAATGCTGTTTAATTGACACAAGAAGCGGATTAGAAATTTGCAAAACAATCTATCTTGTTGGACATCCATCAAAAATTCACAGATTTGAATATGAAAAGCCAACACCTGCACTGCCACCTTTTGACCCCGCAGATTTAGAACATTCTAGCCTTGTTATTGATTATCCACTATTCAATCATTTTGCAGAAAAATTAACAACAAACACCTCGATAACGCCTGGGCTTATAATAACAACCAGCTACGGGCTTAATGGTGTGGAAGGATCGTCAGCAGCATACTTTCCACAGTTTAAAATGGTGATGTTCACTCAAGAAATGTTCTTAAACAATCTAGAAAGCACTTTGATACCCAATGTCCTGGCTCACGAACTTGGACACCATCAACAACATGGCAATAACCCTGTCTTAATGCGAGCTACAAACATTGTATCTCTTTCTTTTAGTAAAAGAATTGATCTTGTTCTTCGTAACAAAGACTATTTTTTATCGCAAGGCATAACAACGACTGTCAGTTCTATTATTTTTCCATACCACATAAGCGAAAAAAGCGTTAGGGCATTTAATATAGAATTTAATGCAGATATCCATTCTTACTTGTTAACAGAGAATGCGGCTTTGATAGATTTTTTTCTCCTCAAAGCCCATCCGTTACAATTTCTTGTTCTCTACGCAAAAAGCCTAAAACTCGGTATCATTGACAACACCGACCACTGCTCACTGCCACATTCTTTAACAGAACACCCAGACGAACTTACCTGCCGCATACCACTGTTGGCAGAGCTGCATGAAAAATATCCAGTACTTGTTAAAGAACTTGAAGAACAAATGGAGCGTGCTCGTGCTGCACAAGCCGCAAGCGCAAGCCCTGCAAGCTCAAGTTCGAGCAACTAACGACAAAATGAGAGGTTAAAATATGAAACTTTTTAAGCAATCAATCGCACTTTCACTTTTCCTGTGCCTGAGCGCAGGACATGCAAATGTTTACGCGGCTGCCAGCAGCTCAAGCCACGCAGCTTCTTCTGAGGCATCATCGTCCAGCGCCGCTGCTTCAAGCAGGGATAATTCAAGCGACTCCGCTTCACCTTCCGAGCACAACACCTGGCCAAAGCATCTTGCCGACTACCTGGCTGAAACGCGTTTTTTTACCTGGCTTGGCAAAATCACGCTTGAAGCACATGAAGCACAAAAAATCAACGCAATAAAAAGGCAGCTCATAAAAGAAGGTAAGCCTGTAGACAAAGAAAGCCTTGAGAAAGAGCTTCGCGAATGTGAAAAAGCTCTTCCTGAATTTCACCCAACTTCATCTGAATATTATCCAACTTCCTCGGCAACACTGGCACCTAAAACGTTCGGTCAGTGGGCTCTTGTCATCATGTGCATCACTGCACCATTTTTGCCACAAAATAACGGCCCCTTTGATGATCATGACAATGCAATACCAGAACTTTCTGAAGCCGGCAAAGAACTAGCAGCCCTAGCACAAAGTGGTCGAATACACAGGTTTGACGTCTGCCACGAACAAAGCTGCGACTTAAAACAATGCTGTACCGTTCATCATAATGCTCTCATCACCTGCTGCTTGATTGATGAAAAAAGTGATATAGAGGTGTGCAGCAACATTACGTTGCGTGGTTATCCATCAGACATTCATATTTTTGACATGAAAGGGGTAACAAACACAACTCCTACGGAGCTGCCAGCTTACGAAGAATATCAAAAAGATTACTACAGAATTAGTAACAATGAGCTTTTCAATAATTTGACAAAAACGTTAACAACAGAGGCTCCTGTTACGCTTGAACTTTTACTTAAGACAGGATGGAACTACATCGGTTCACATTATAGCCAAAATAACGGCAACGCCGTTAAAATTGATCATCGCGCCTTTAGAACCAAAGGACAGCAACTCATGCTACCAAGTTTAATGGCTCACGAGCTGGGACACCATCACCAAGCAACCAACAACCCGTCTTTCAAGAAACGCCTCTATGAATTGCCCTCAGCCATTGATGTTTTATTTGGAAAAGGAAGCCCCTCCAATGTCCAAACAATTCGATTATTTAACGATGAATTTAATGCAGATATTTATTCGTATTTGATGACAGAAGAAATTGAAAACCACGCTTTACTTGGGATGGCACATGAAAATGCTATACCATGGAACTTCTTCTTTTCCACCACTGGAGTCCTTAATTTTGACACATGTGATATGACTCGGTTCTTTTTTGATGTGCAATTTACTGACCACCCAGATCTCTCAACCTGCCGTTTGCCCCTACTTGTTGAGCTTCATGAAAAATATCCTGTTCTTGTAAAAGAACTGAAAGAAAAAATGGCAGCAGCTTTCACTGAGCAAAAAGCAAGCGCAAGCTCTGGGGCCGCAAGCTCAAGTTCGAGCAACTGATGAAAAAATGAGAGGTTAGGTTATGAAACTTTTTAAGCAATCAATCGCATTTTCACTTTTCCTGTGCTTAAGCGCAGGACATGAAAACGTTTATGCGGCTGCTTCGTCAGTGCCTGTTGAGCCTGCAATCGAATATCACGATAGCGGCCTGCCAACTCGCTTGGCCGACTATTTGGCTGAAACTTCTTTTTTCAAATGGCTGGGAAATAAAATCACCACGTATGCTCTTGAAGCTCATGAAGCACAACAATCAAATACAATAAAACATCGACAAGCTCTCGTAAAAAAGAAGTACGCAAAACACTACTTTGAGACAGGAAAACCTGTAGACGTTGAAAGCCTTGAGAAAGAGCTTGGCGAATGCAAAACAACTCTTCCTGAATACCATCCAACTTCATCTGAATATTATCCAACTTCATCGGCAACACTAGCACCTAAAACGTTCGGTCAATGGGCACTTGTCATCATGTGCATCACAGCCCCGTTTTTGCCGCAAATTACAATAACCGAGCAACTCCAAGCCGCAGGTCCTTTAACCCTTGAAGAAACTCTTACTTCTCTTGCTAAACATCGTATTGAAAAATTTGACGTCTGTCTTGAAAGACTATCAGGCCAACAATGTTGCACCGTTCATGACAACACACACATTGAATGTTGTTTCATAATGCAGGCAGGCAACCAAGAAATATGTGAATCTATACATCTCAGGGGCTACCCAACCAAGACCCACACCATGGAAGAACTTTATGGTCAATCCGGCCTTTTTGATATTATACATTCTCGTTCCGCCTACGATGCTGTCCGTAACGGCACCCACCCTATTCACCGTTCTCTTAAAAAGATTATCACCAAATACACGACAAAATCCCCCATATCCCCAACACTTTACCTTGCCCGCCCCCCTGCAGAATATGAAGCATATTACTACAACACCTCTGCAAGCCTGTATGCAACCGACCCGAACACGGTACACGTCAGCTGGTACTATTACTTATGCTCCCCTACCGAATTAAGTCACCTTTTGGCACATGAGGTCGGACACCATCAACAATTCGGCAATAATTATGATTTATTCTACCGTATCCCAAAAGCACTATCAGAGGCCAATGTTATCATCTCTTCAGAACTAGTAAGACGATTCAATCGAGAAGACAATGCAGACATTCTTGGATACCTTGTCATGGATGGCTCAACCCCAGGCGTAGGATTGCTAGCTGCCCATTTTAAATATGAAGCAACCATCTATCCATATTCAGACGCTCGTTGCAAACCAACTACCTCCCTAACCAAACATCCCAGCCTGTACTGCCGACTTTCGGTTTTGGCGGAATTAGACGAACATTATCATCCTCTCGTAAAATCACTCGAAGAAAAAGCCCGTGCAGCACAAGCAACAAGCGCAAACCCTGCAAACTCAAGTTCGAGCAACTAACGACAAAATGAAAGGTTATGATATGAAGCTTTTTAAACAATCAATAGTATTTTCACTCTTCCTGTGCTTAAGCGCAGGACACGCAAACGTTTATGCTGCAGCCTCGTCAGTGCTTGTTGAGCCAGCGATTAAATATCACGACAGCGGCTTACCTACCCGCTTAGCCGACTACCTAGCTGAAACACCTTTTTTCAAATGGCTTGGCAATAAAATCACCACGTATGCTCTTGAAGCACATGAAGCTCGAAAAGAAAATGCCAAAAAATATCGACGAGCTCTCGTAAGAAAGCAGTATGCAAAACAATATATTAAAACAGGAAAACCTGGAGACATTGAAAGCTTTAGGAAAGAGCTTGGCGAATGTGAAAAAGCTCTTCCTGAATACCATCCAACTTCATCTGAATATTATCCAACTTCCTCGGCAACACTAGCACCTAAAACGTTTGGTCAGTGGGCTCTTGTCATCATGTGCATCACCGCACCTTTTTTGCCACAAAATAACTGCCCTTTTGACGATCAAAAAGATGAAATACCAGAACTTTCTGAAGCCGGCAAAGAAATTGCGGGACTGGCACGATATGGCCGGAAACACAGGTTTGACGTCTGCCATGAAAGACCTGGCGATCTACGGCAATGCTGTACTATCCACGACAATACACGTATTGAATGTTGTTTAATAAGCAGCAAAGATGCCATTGAAATTTGCCAGGACCTTCGCCTTCGCGGTTATCCCAAAAAAATCCACGTTCTTGATATTGAAGGCCTAGAAGATTTTTCACCGATAACACCACCTTATGATAAAGATGAGAAAGAAGCTAATGGTTATCATGGCGAATTTTACTTCACCGAATATCGACTGTTTCAAGATATGCTCAGCGCGCTGACCACAACAGAAACTGCTGAGCTTAGTCTAATAAGATCTGGATGTGATGAAGCGGCTTATTACCCTGGAAAAGTGGTCGAATTAAGTAGAGATTACTTTGAAAAAAAAGCTGGCTTTCTTATGCTCCCACTCACTATGGCTCATGAACTTGGACATCATCAGCAACGGACCAACAATCAACCACTTGCTGAATATTTTTTAAAAATGAGAACAACATCCACAAAATTTACCAGTCACGACCTCAGAGCATTTAATAATGAATTTAACGCAGATCTTCATTCCTATTTACTGGTTGAGCCAAACAAAATAAGCAGGAACCTTCTTTTATTTTACGATGCGCGATTTTATCCTGAATTTCTCGACAAGAAGGGCTATCTGATGATTGGTCTGGCCCAATGCCCCGACGTATCAGAATCATTTTTGCTTCACCCAGACAGCATAACCTGCCGTATGGCTCTTTTCGCAGAGCTGCACGAAAAGTATCCTTTTCTCGTACAAGAACTCAAAGAAAAAATGGCAGCAGCTCTCTCTAAGCAAGAAGCAAGCGCAAGCTCTGGAGCCGCAAGCTCAAGTTCGAGCAACTGATGAAAAAATGAGAGGTTAGGTTATGAAACTTTTTAAGCAATCAATCGCATTTTCACTTTTCCTGTGCCTTGCCGCAGGACACGCAAACGTTTATGCTGCTGCTTCAAGTAGCTGCTCGTCAAGTAGCTCATCCAGCAGCTCTTATTCCGGTGTCGCCTCGTCCGTCCCTGTCGAGCCAGCAATCGAATATCACGATAGCGGCTTGCCTACACGCTTGGCCGACTATTTGGCTGAAACACCTTTTTTCAAATGGCTTGGCAATAAAATCACCACGTATGCTCTTGAAGCTCATGAAGCACGACAATCAAATACAATAAAAAATCGACAAGCTCTCGTAAAAAAGAAGTACGCAAAACACTACTTTGAGACAGGAAAACCTGTAGACATTGAAAGCTTTAAGAAAGAGCTCAGCGAATGTGAAAAAGCTCTTCCTGAATACCATCCAACTTCATCTGAATATTATCCAACTTCCTCGGCAACACTAGCACCTAAAACGTTTGGTCAGTGGGCTCTTGTCATCATGTGCATCACCGCACCTTTTTTGCCACAAAATAACTGCCCTTTTGACGATCAAAAAGATGAAATACCAGAACTTTCTGAAGCCGGCAAAGAAATTGCGGGACTGGCACGATATGGCCGGAAACACAGGTTTGACGTCTGCCACCAAAGACCTGGCGATCTACAGCAATGTTGTACTATCCACGACAACACACGCATTGAGTGTTGTTTAATTGACAAAATAAGTGAATTAGAAATCTGCGAATCAATAAATCTTAGAGGCTATCCTTCAAAAACTCGCTCATTCAAAACTGACGCTTTGCTAGATGAATCCCCCATAACAAAAAATTACCATACCTACGATTATGAGGTTCCTTTAAATGGTTATAGCGTCCTCTACGAAGTTATAAGCTATCCATTCCTCCAGCAACTTCACCAAATGATCACAACCAAGACCCCCCTCACGGTGGCAGATCCTCTCGTAGGTTTCGTTTTTGAGTACCAAGCAACCCCTAACAGATCTTTTATAAGAATGGACATAACTTTTTTTACTCACAGAGGCAGCCTTCTTTGCGTACCTTTCGCCATTGCTCATGAGCTTGGTCACCACCAGCAATACAGTAATAATCCTGACCTCTTAGGGTTTATAAAGACAAACACCATACCTCCTCATGATTATAAAACTTTACGAGCATTCAATATTGAGTTTAACGCAGATATCCATGCTTATTTATTACTTGAAAGCATCGAAAATAACCCCCTATTGCTCTTGTTAGATAAAAACATGAGAAAAGATCCCATATCTTATTTTTTCAATGCTCATGTTCCCATTGTCCATAACCAAGATTCTTGCTCTCTACACGGTTCTTTGACAGAACATCCCGATATCCTCACCTGTCGTTTGCCCTTACTTGCTGAGCTGCATGAAAAATATCCGGTTCTTCTTAAAGAACTTGAAGAAAAAATGGAACGTGCTCGTGCAGAACAAAGCGACAGCCAATAAAAAACTAATCTAAGATTTAAATAAAAAGAGCCCACAGCGTTAAACGTTGTGGGCTCTTTTTATTTACTCAAACAATTTCTTATACTGCCCATAACCTTCTCGTTCTAAATCTTCGACCGGAATAAACCTAAGCGCTGCCGAGTTTAGGCAATAGCGCAAGCCTGTTGGCGCTGGACCATCGTTAAAAACATGCCCAAGGTGAGAATCGCCATGCTTACTGCGCACTTCAGTCCTACCACCAAACCAACGGCTCAACCAACCACTTTCTTGCTTAGTAACAATATTTTCAGACTCTAGTGGCTTTACAAAACTTGGCCAGCCAGTGCCGGAATCGTATTTGTCATGCGAACTAAACAGCGGCTCACCTGAAACTCGGTCAACATAAATGCCGGCACGCTTATTATTGAAATATTCGTTTTTAAAAGGCGTTTCAGTTGAACACATTTGCGTAACATTATACTGTTCAGATGACAGCTTTTTGCGCAGTTCTTCGTCAGATGGCTTTTGATATTTGTTGTTTTCTGGCTCTTTGTTTTTTGTTTCAGCCGGCTTACTATCCTGCGACCATACCTTTTTCAAAAATTGATCACGGCCCGAAGCTGCACGATACGCTTTGTAATGTTCTGGGTTTTTTTCATAATAATTTTGATGATATTTTTCTGCCACAAAAAACTGCGTAGCTTCTTTTATTTCAGTAGCAATTGGTTTCTCAAACCGACCAGATTCTTGCAGGGCTTTTTTTGACGCCTGAGCCAGCTTCTTTTGCTCATCAGAATGATAAAAAATAACGGTGTGATAATGCGGGCCACGGTCGCCAAATTGACCACCAGAATCAGTTGGATCTATCTGTTGCCAGTAGGTATCAAGCAACTGTTGATACGAAATTTCTGTTGGATCAAAAGTAATTTGCACCACCTCAACGTAGCCTTTTTGGGCATAATCTTCGTAGGTTGGGTTGTCGCCGGTACCGTCCATGTATCCAGCAACAATAGCAAGATTCCCTAGTTTTTTAAATGGTGGCACCATGCACCAAAAGCAGCCACCGGCAAAAGTGGCAGTTTCAGTATTTTTATTTTCGGCATGTAGCGGCATTATGTCTCCTAGCAACAAAAGCGTTGTTAAAAAAAAAGTAAGCATCGCACAACCCTCCCAATTAATGGTAATAATAACACTGTTACCAAGATAGTCTTGAGAAGAGAGAAAAAATCAAGAATTTGCCCAAAAACATTTTTGCTGTTAGCTTATTAACAAATAAGAGTTATTGAACATGGAGATTGGGCATGGCGCCAGCAACCGAGACCTATCAAGAAAAATTACTTGAGATTATAAACAAACATATTCCGGGATGCTCGGTATATCTTTTCGGCTCTCGAGCACGCAATACCCATCGAGAAGGTGCCGATATCGATTTGGCAATCGATTGTGAAAAAAAGATCGATATTTCTATGTTATTTAAAATAGCATCAGACATTGAAGATTCAAACGTTCCTGTTTTTGTTGATCTCGTAGATCTGCAAGACGCCTCTCCAGATCTAAAAAATGAAATTATGAACGATAGAATTTTATGGCAAAAATAGCAGTAAAATACAAAAATCTTTGCAACGCTCTTACAACGTTAGAAACAGCAATCGATATTTTGGCAAAAATCAAAGAAACTGCCACACAAAAATACGACCCAGAAATGGCCCACAATATTGAACTGGGATTGCGTGATTCTACCATTCAACGCTTTGAGTACACAATCGAAAGTCTTTGGAAGTATTTAAAAGATTATAGTGAATACAAATTCGCTAGCATTCCTGATATCTATGCACCCAAACCGGTAATTCGTTCAAGCTGCCAAATAAATCTTATTTCTGAAAAAGAAGCCAATCTTCTCATGGAAATGGTTGATTACCGCAACAATACTTCCCATCTTTACAAAGAAGAAGTTGCCGAAATTCTCAGCGGCAAAATTGTGCACTACTATCCAGTTCTTGAACGGATCGTTAAGCGTACAAAACCGTAAAAACCTACCGCTTCTTGCTTAACAACGTAAGCAACAGCACGTTGCTTATCAAGCCAACACCAAGCGACACGGCAGCCCCAACAAGCCATGAATGGCTTTGCACCATCAACCCAGCAATTAAAAATGCCAGAGCCGTTGAAACAATGGTTGGGAAGGTAAGCTCAAACTGCGCACGCACCACATCAAGATGATACGCGCCCGCGCTTGACGACGACATGAGCATGGTGTCAGAAATCGGGGAAATGTGGTTGCCCACGACAGCGCCAGAAATAATAGCGCCAATCAGCGGATACAAAATTGGCAACGCAGCGACATCAACCGGCCCGGAAGCGGCCAAAAGATTGGTCATCATGGGAATAGCAATTGGCACCAAAATACCAATGCTGCCCCACGCAGAGCCCATGGTTGAGGCGGTTAACGCAGCAGTAATAAAAAACATCACGGGCAAGAAACTCACTTTGATATGCCCAATAAGCACATGTGCCAAGTATTGGCCGGTAGCCAAATCGTTGGTCATCAAGTTGCTCAACGTCCAAATTAAAATCAATACAAAAACGGTTGGGCCCATCAGCTTAATGCCGTCAACAAATAAGCCCGGCAACTCACTCAAATAAAACTTACCACGAGCAAGGTAAAGCACCAAGCTGGTAGCCAGTGCCACCACCGCGCCCACAAACAACGCTGGCGCAATTTGCGTGTGCTGCAGAGCCTGCAGTAACGAGTTGCTACCGCGCATTCCTACATAATTACCAAAATACAAAATGCCCACAAATACCGAAACAAACAGCACGCCAATTGGCAAGACAAAGTCGAGCACTGAACTTTTTTTCATTGATTCATGATCAAGGTTTCGGGTACGACGCGTAACCGGCATTTTGCCGCCAAACAAGTTGCCACTTTCAAGCGCAATCTTTTCATGCGCACGGACCAAGCCAAACGACTTGCGACAGCTGACCAGAAAGACAACAGACGCAACCAAAATAAATGAGTAAAAAATAAACGGAATCACGTGCGCATAAATAAAAAATGGATCGCCCAACACCAGCACACCAGCACCGGTTGCAGGTGCCACGCCAGACTGGCGCAACTGCATAGTAATTTGCGCTACCCAGCTAGAAACCGGCACAATCACCACCAACGGCACAGCCATTGAGTTAACCAGCACGGCCAGCTTAACGCGCGGAATTTTAAAGCGGTCGGTAATGGCCTGCATCACCGACCCAACCGTTAAACAGCTAAAATAGTCATCAACAAAGAAAAAGAGCGAAAGCAGCAGTGAAGAGCCTTCAGCATGCTTGGGGTCTTTTAACCGCTTACTCACAAAGTCAGCGTAGGCATAAGCCCCGCCTGAAGCGTTAATAACCACAATTAAGATGCCCAAAATTAATAAAAACAGGCAAATAAACAAATACCAGGTTGACCAAAACGATTGCCAGGAGGTAATGGTCCCCAGCTCGGTCCGCTGCCACACACGTACAAACAATTGTGGCACCGCTTTAGTTATGGAAAAATCATTTAAAAGTAACAAGGCCGTAAAAATACCACTCAACAAAGAAAGTATCACACGACGGGTTGTTGCTGCCAAAAAGACCACCATAACCGGCGGAAGTAAAACAAGCCACGAATTTTGCACGAGTATTCCTTTTTTTAATTAATCATCAGCTAAAACACCACAAGAGTCTTCGATACAACCATTTTCAACAAGCTTCTTGGTCAAACAAGCAAGCACAGAAGAAAATGCATAGACAGCAGCACCATGCTTACCAGAAAGCACATCAAGAACGTTCCCCAAAGCATCTTCACAATCTTGGTACGAACAATCAGGGTGCGGCCAGCGACTGTCAGCCGTAATGTCCATCATAAAACTTTCGATAAAAGACCTAACCTGCCCCGCATAAACTCTAGCACTTGGGTATTTTTTTACAAGAGCATCAAGTACTCTATCAAGCTCTACAGGAAAAAGGGTGATCGCGTTTTTTACAATTAGCCAACTTTTATGTTCAGAAACAGCATCAAAAATGTCTGCATAGTACCTGCTCTCAAGCTGTCCCTGGCTACGCCAGTGATTTATAAAGAAGCCTTGAATGATTTTAACGATATTAGCCTCATCCTGATCTTTTGAAGTCTTTTCATTCCTAAGCCCAACATAACGACACGATGTATCAAAAAGAGCCTGTTGAGCCTCATTCAATGCACGAACGCCTAAAACCTTTTCAATAAATGTTTTAAGTAGTTTTTCTATCCAAGCCTTGCTTCGCTCGCGTCTAAGCCGCATCGCACCAACACAAAAATGTGTTTCAATTTCATTATTCAGAAAAAGAAGATTTTCTTCATTAAAAATCTCGCTTGCAAACCTGCCATCAAGAAGACAACCCCCCTCTATGCCACTCAAAAAACCAGCAACCATCTTTCTATCAATTTTTGCTTCCACACAAGAGAAATGAACCACTCCCACGCATGCTGCAAAAAACATATACTTAATCATCTTCATTACTCTCTCCTTTTAAAAGTAAAAAATACTAGTAATCTGAATCATCGTCACTTACATAACTATAACATTCGTTATCATCAGGCAAGCTTCCTGTTGAGCTGCTTGCAACAGAACCAAAACTTTTTAAATTCCAATGCCGCACCAAAAAAGTACTGATAATGCGAACCGCCAATTCTTCAATCGCTTTTGTTTTAAGCCGCTGATTATGTTGAACACGGTCAGGTGATTTCTTAGAACTTTTTTTAGACGTTTTTTTAGATATTTTCTTGCTTCTTTTTGGGGATGACTTCGCTTCATCAGCAACGCGCTTATCTATTTTTGCGTGGCACGCTTTAACAATGTCGTTAAACATCTCTTTTTGCGCAGCGCTCAACTCACGAACGCCAAGTACCACGCAAATACAATACTCTGCAGCTTCGCTTATTCTTTCATTATCAAGCGCACGCATCCTGCGCATTTCACCATCTTTTGCAAGCAGCTCATTCAAAGAAGTTAATCGCTCACGCGTAAAAACTTCTTGCGCAAACTTGTCACGCCCACCCAGCGGCAAACCACCAACAGCTTGCGAGCAATATGACAAAGCACGCTCAAGCGTAAGCGTTGCAAAAAGTGCGGGCGAAACGTGAGTAAAAATCAAAGCAAAAACTATGGCGCGAAGTATCAACATCGAACTATCCTTTGAAAAAAAATAATACTTTAAACAAACAGACCATTATTTTATCAGAAAGCTTCTATTTCTTGTAAATATTTTGTATACCTTTATCCACAAACAAAAGAATTATAGTGAGGATCTTGTGGCAATAGCAATAAAAAAATTGGTCGTTGATTGTATCAATCAAGAGCACCGCTGGAAGATAACGCTTTTTCAAGAATGGGAGCGCATTATTGGCCCCATGAAAGAAAACGTTAGTCTTGAATGCGTAACCAACGACTGCATTTATCTTGGCGTTACCCACCCCGCGTGGGCCCAAGAACTTATGATGCTTGCGCCCATGCTCAAGCGAAAGATAAACACCGTCTTGCAACAAGAGCGGGTTAAAGAAATTCGTTTTCGTATTTTGAAGAGCAAAAAACCTATCCCAACAAAAAAATCCGATCAGGAGACTGACTCCTTGCAAGAACTCGATCCAAAGCGCTACGCTTTGAATAACGATGAGCATGCGCATCTTGAAAAAGTTGAAGATACTGAGCTGCGCGCATCGCTACAAAAATTTCTTGTTCATTGCAAAAAAACAAAAAGGAGTTAGGTATGATAGGCTTTAAGAATGCCATTCAAATCATTCGAGACGCCAACTTGATAATTAAAAAAGTATGTATTCGTTCTTACATTGGCTATTTTTTTGTGCCCGTTCGCCCTGAGCCTGTCGAAGGGTCGGGCACTGAGTGGCAAATAACAATACCCCGCTTCGCCCTATCCTTCGACAAGCTCAGGACGAACGGGCTATGCGGGCTCTTCAAAATTACAAAGATAATGTGCCTACTGCTCGTACAATGCACAACCACTCATGCAAGCATTGAATTAACGCACGACACGTCAAGCACCAAGGCAGACCAGTACACACAATTTTTGGCAGCAAATTACCAGTACGGCAAAGGCAATGCGCAGCGCGCACTACAAAGCTTTCGCTCAATTTTAGCAAAGAAACATTCGCCGTTTGTGTACGATCCATTTATTCAACTGCTAGCCGACACTAGCCAGTTTGATGTGATTAAGCAGCTGTATGAAAAGAAAGGAAAAGAGTTTAAAGAACTTTTTAAAAACCAGCATGAGCACGCCTTAATTTTGGCACAAACCTACGCCTTTACCGGCCAAGAAGATAAAGCAGAAGAGCTCTTTCAAGAACTACTCAAAAAATTTCCCGACAACCCACAAATTGCTTACTTTACCGCGATGTCGTACATTAAAAAAAATAATACAACCAAAGCACTGGCTTTTCTTGAGAAGTGCATAAAAAACCAAGCACTCGCACCAAAACACTTTCTCTTTCTTTTTTTGCAATCAAAAATTTATTTGGATCAAAAAAAATATCCCGATGCACTCAGAACTATTGAAGCCAGCATAAAAATGTTCCCACAATTTGACCGCGGCTGGCTGGTAAAAGCTATGCTGATGGAACAGCTTGGCAACACCAAAGAAGCAATCAAGGGCTATAAACACTTTCTCGATTTAACAGGTGGCGACGAACAAGTAGAAAAACAGCTGGTTCAACTACTTTTTACTGAAGAAAAATTTGACGAAGCAGCTGAGTACATGAGCCGCATGAAAGATAACAGTCCAAAATACTTTTTTGATCTGGCGCTCTTACATTTTAGAGCAAAAAAATATGACCGTGCCGTAACCGCCATCAACCAAGCGCTCACTCAAGAAGAAGGCTTTAAACAAGCGCAGCTGCTCAAAGTAGAAATTTTACTGGCCGACCAACGACCACATGACGCTGTTTCATTTATGGCAGGCTTGGTTGCCAAAGACCCAATGAGCCAAGTTACCTTGCATACATTCTTGTTATTGCGCAAAACAAATGTACCTACCTCCCTGCTGGTTGATGCACTACAAGACCTGGTGCGCATGCACACCGACAACCTGCGCTTAAATGCAGCACTGGCTGATTTGCACCTTGAAGCTGAACAACATGAACAAGCACTACAAGCCTACGAACGTGTTTACAAACTCGCACAACACAATCAATTTAAATCGCAAGTGCTCTTTCAAATTGGCCATGTTCATTTTATAAACAAAAACGCTACCAAAGCACGCGAAAGACTTTTACAGGCAATTAACCACGAACCGGTTTATCCTTCAGCCTACAACCTTTTAGCATACATTTATGCAGAACAAAATGAGAAGCTTGAGCAAGCGTTAAAATTTGCCAACAAAGCGCTGGCAAAAACACCAGACCGGCACGACTATTTAGATACCAAAGGTTATGTGTTGTTAAAACTTGGCAAAAACCAAGAAGCCATGGGAGTATTTAAACGAGCGCTTGAGTTGGCACCAAACGACAGTATTATTGAACAACATTTAAAACAAGCAAAGTATGACATCAAATAAAAAAACACTCTGTGTTGTTGGCGGGGGCTCGGGTGGCCACGTTATTCCCTGTTTAGTTCTGGGCAAGCGCTGGCTTGAGCAATGCCCGCAGGGCTCTGTTGTTTTGTTGACCAACGTCACGCAACAGCGCCAATGGTTTAACGACGCACTCAGCGAAATGCCGCACCAAAACTTTTCAACCATTTCATTATCGCTGGGCAAACGCTCGGGCTCTGGCATGACCCAGCTTTTTAAAATTCCAATGTTAGTTGGGCAGTTATGCGCTAGTTTTATTAAAAGCTTTATGTTTTTATACAAACTCAAACCAGAAAAAGTTATCTCAACCGGCGGCCTCGTTTCGCTGCCCGTTTGTTTGGCCGCCTGGCTGCAATGCCGACCAATCGAACTTTACGAGCTGAACGCCGAACCTGGCTTGGCGGTAAAATTTTTAGCGCCCTTTGCAACCACCATCGCCCTGCCTTTTGCCAGCGCACACCCCAGCCTGCCGGCAAAAAAGTGCCAGATGCACAGCTATCCACTGCGCTACACGCCAGCAGACCGCGATGACAGTTTATTTGATAAAAATATGTTGCTACAAAATCTTGGCTTTGATGCGCACCGCAAAACGTTATTAATTTTGGGCGGCTCGCAAGGCTCAGTTTCGCTCAACAAAACACTTAAAGATTTTTTTATGGGTACAGACGGTGCAAAAAACAGTCTGCAAGTTATTCATCA